>NZ_LFJB01000123.1:0-11979 GCF_006658625.1 Bradyrhizobium sp. UNPF46 | reverse complement strand
GACCGCGGGTGCCAGCCGGCACCCGGCCTTCCCTGCGCCCTCTTGGATTTGGAGGGTGGAGCGACGAAGCAAAGCTCGGGCGAATTGAGCCGCGAGAATGCGAAGGCGTGTCTGCAAGCTGAGCTGCGTGCCACAAGCTCGATCTCGTAGGGTGAGCAACGCGCAAGCGTGCCCACGCCCTGTTGCTTATGGAGGAAGATTGTGGGCACGGCGCTATGCGCCTTTGCCCATCCTACGGCACAGCCGCTGGGATCTGCATTGGAGCATCGCAAGACGACGTGGAGTCTTCGCCCTTGCTCCATCCCCGCCGCGTCATGACACCCGAACGGACTACACGTGCTGGCCGCCGTTGATGTGGATCTCGGCGCCGTTGACGTAGGAGCTGGTGTCCGTGCACAGCACGTAGATGATCTTGGCGACCTCGTCGGGCGTGCCGAGGCGGTGCAACGGGATCTGCTGTTCGACGATCTTCTCGGTGCCCGGCGACAGGATCGAGGTGTCGATCTCGCCCGGTGCGATCGCGTTGACGCGCACGCCGACGCGGCCGAAATCGGAGGCCATCTCGCGCGTCAGCGAGGCCAGCGCGGCCTTCGAGGTGGCGTAGGCGGCGCCCGCGAAGGGATGCACGCGCGAGCCCGCGATCGAGGTGACGTTCACGACCGAGCCCTTGGCGGCCTTCAGTTCCTCGATCAGTCCGCGCGCGATCATGATGGGTGCGAAGAAGTTGACGTGGAAGACGTGCGTCCAGGTGTCGAGATCGGTGTCGACCGAACCGAGCCGGGAGCCGCCCGGGCCCTTCGGCGAGATTGCGGCGTTGTTCACCAGCGCGTGCAGCATGCCGCCTTCGAGGCGGTCGCGGATATCGGAGATCGCGCGTGTCGTGTCCGCGGGATTGCTGAGATCGACCTGGATGTGATCCTCGGGGCCTGCGTCCCACGGGCAGTCCTCCGGAAAGGGATGCCGCGAGCAGGTGATGACGCGCCAGCCCGCGGAAGAGAAGCGGATCACGGTGGCGTGGCCGATACCGCGGCTGGCTCCGGTCAGGAGCAGCGTGCGGCGCGGCGCATTGGACGAATGCGGCATGGACATCTTTCAGGTCGGCCCAATCTTACGGATACATCCGCGTCTTGGACCACGGTTGGCCGGCCGCGTCACGGCGAAATTCGATGCGGTCATGCAAGCGGAACGGGCGGTCGTGCCAGAACTCGATCCGCGAGGGGGTGATGCGCCAGCCGCTCCAGCCCGGCGGCCGCGGCACTTCGCCGATGACGTGTCTGGCCGCGACTTTCGCGATGGCTTGCTCGAAGGCGAAGCGGCTCTCGAGCGCCTGCGACTGCTTGCTCGCCCAGGCCCCGATCTGCGCCTGCTTCGGCCGGGTGGCGAAATAGGCGTCGGCCTCGGCGTCGGTCACCGGCGTCACGTTGCCGCGGATGCGGACCTGACGGCGCAGCGACTTCCAGTGAAAGAGTAACGCTGCCTTAGGATTTGCGGCGAGCTCGCGGCCCTTCTGGCTCGCGATGTGGCTGTAGAACACAAAACCCTCGGTATCGAAGCCTTTCATCAGCACCATGCGCACGTCAGGCAGGCCGTCAGGGTCGACGGTTGCAAGCGCCATGGCGTTCGGATCGTTCGGCTCGCTCTTGATCGCCTCGTTCAGCCAGCTCTCAAACAGCGCAAATGGCTCGTCGGCGGCGGTAAAATCACCGGATGTTAAGGGTGTCTGGTGTTTCATCGAGGTCGTGTCGGTCATGTCTGGAGTCCGAGTTGCGTCCCGCGGCCCAAAACGCGTTGTTGTCCGCTACCGCCCTATATAGGGCATGGGGACGCGTTGGCCTATCGGCGATCCGGCCGTCCGGCTTTGTCTTGACGATCATTCTCATCGGGCTCGGCACCGGCGGCTGCAGCTTTTCCCGCGGTGACAAGAGCGCCTACGCCAAGGCCGACGACAGCGACCTGACCGGTTCGATTGCGACGCCGGCCAAGGACGCCCCGCCGACCGAGACCGATCTCGCCTTCGCCCGCAACGCCGCCTCCGACGTCCTCAGCAAGGGCGACAAGGATTCCAGCCAGCACTGGGAGAATCCGGACACCGGGGCACGCGGCTCGGTGACGCCGATCGCGCAGTCCTATGCCGCCGAGGACGGCCGCAAATGCCGCGACTTCCTGGCAAGCTACGTCAACGGCAAGACTGAAAGCTGGCTCCAGGGCGCCGGCTGTCAAAGCAGCCGTGGCCGTTGGGAGATTCATACGCTAAAGCCGTGGCGGAGCTAGGATTCGGCCGGCAAGCCTAGTTGCAAAAATGCCACTCCATCCCCACATGGATCGCAGGTGGGGCGGGGAGCCCTTTGGACAATTCGATTTCTTGAAGGAGACGTGACGGATGCGCGACCCCTATGAGGTCTTGGGGGTGCCGCGGAGCGCCAGCGCTGCCGCGATCAAAAGCGCCTATCGCAAGCTTGCCAAGAAGCATCATCCCGACAGCAACAAGGACGACCCGAAAGCCGCCGAGCGTTTCTCGGAGATCAACTCGGCGAACGAGATCCTCGGCGACGAGGACAAGCGCAAGCAGTTCGACCGCGGCGAGATCGACGCCGAGGGCAAGCCGCGCTTCCAGGGCTTTCCGGGCGGCGGCGGCGGGCCGCGCGGCCGCGCCGGTCCCGGCGGGTTCGAGAGCTACACGTTCCGCTCCGGCGGCGGCCCCGGCCAGGGCGGCGGCGCCTTCGAGGACATCCTCAACAGCATGTTCGGCGGCGGGGTGCGCGGCGCGCGGCCCGGAGCTGGCGGCGCCGGGCAGTTCGAATTCGACACCGGCGGGATCGGGCTCGATCTCGACGTCAACGTCGCCATGACCGTCTCGCTGGAAGAGTCGGTCAAGGGTGGCGAGAAGCGTGTCCGGCTGCCGACGGGCAAGGAGCTCAACGTCAAGATTCCGGCTGGCGTCACCGAGGGCCAGCAGATCCGGCTCCGGGGGCAAGGCGAGAGCGCGCAGGGCCATCCGCCCGGCGATCTCCTGATCACCATCAGCGTCGCGCCGCACCCGTTCTTCAAGGTCGAGGGTGCCGACCTCAGGATCGAGCTGCCGGTCGCGCTCTATGAGGCGGTGCTCGGCGGGAAGGTCCGGGTGCCCACCCTCGGCAATGCCGTGGAGCTTTCGGTCCCCAAAAACACCTCCAGCGGCCGGACCTTCCGCCTCAAGGGCAAAGGTCTGCCAAAATCTGGTGGAACCGGGGATCTCTTCGTCACCATCAGGATTATGCTACCGGACGGGAACGACGCCGAGCTTGAAGCATTGATGGAGAAGTGGCGGGATCAACACCCCTACAATCCACGTAGCGGGCTTGGTTAGGCGATCGAACTGAAGGGGTTTTCTCCTAAAGGCCTAGGGCATCGTCCTGGAGATGATGCCCATCATATGCCTGAGGCGTGGTAGCGCTTCATGAGTTCGACGTGTCGGCTGTCCGGCGGGGCAGCCGATAAAAAGGTGCGGCCTCGAGAGGGGGACCAGCGCGGTACCAAAATCCCCAATCGAGGCCGCCCGCGTCGATCGGCGGATCGAACGCTGCTCATTTTCGCGTGATCATCCGGTGCGATAATGAGACGCGCCGATGTCCTGATTCCAAATTTTCAATGACGGAATCGAGGCACCGCGCTCAAGCGTCGTTTAAGTGCCGTTTTTCTCGGCCTGATCGTAGACCGCCTGCGCCACCTTGGTCAGCCGCTCGCGGTCGCCGCCGCCGCTGACGACGTAACCCACGCCGCGCTCGGCCCAGAACAATGCGCCGTCCTTGTCGGTCCTGGCGTAACGCATTTGCGTCGCACCATTCTCGGTCTTGGCGGTGTAGATCGTGTACCGCTCGCCCGAGGCGCCCTCATACATCAGGAACGACGCGGGGCCGTTCGGCCCCGGCAACAGCCGGCCGCCGACGAGCTTCAGCCCGCTCGCCTCCAGATTCGGCGCGAACACGGTCCAGCCGCAGCGCCGGGTCAGCCAGGCCTGCAGGTGGTCGCGCTCGTTGCCGCCGACCTCGACGGGGTGGCGGACCTCGACGACATAGAGGCGGTGGGCGTCGAGCGCGTCCGCCGTGAAGCTCTGGAAGGTCGAAGGTGCGCTGGCCGCGCCATGCGCGACCCAGCCGGCCGTGCCGCCGGCGACGAAAGCGACCAGCACAGCGGCGGCGGCGCCATAGAGCCATTGCCGCGGGCGGCGCTCCAGCCGCTCGAGCTCGAGGCGTGCCGGCACCGGCTCCTGGACGATGGCGTCGTAGCGGGCGTGCAGCATCTCCGCCATGGCGCGCCAGGACTGCACGCGTTCGGCGTCCTCGGGATGGGCGGCCAGCCAGGCCTCGACGTCGGCGCGGCGCTCGGCCGGCAGCTCGCCGTCGACATAGGCGTGCAGTTCGTCCTCGGTCACTGGGATATTGCGGTCGTTCATTTCGGTCGTCTCTGGCTCTGTGGCCCTAAAAGTCGTTCAAAGCTCAACTTCGTTCGCTGCATCGGAGAACTGCAGGCGGACACTACGCGATGCATCAACCCTGGCATCATTTCACCCGCCTGAGCGCCGGGCGCTCGCCCTCCAGCGAGGCCTTGACGTGGGCGCGGGCGCGGGCAAGGCGTGACATCACCGTGCCGATCGGCACGCCCTGGATGTCGGCGACCTCGCGGTAGCTCATGCCCTCCAACATCACCAGCAGCAGCACCGAGCGCTGCTCCTCGACGAGCGTCGCCAGCGCCCTCTCGATGTCGCGGCCCTCGGCTTCGGTGCCGCTCGCATCCGGGTTGTTCTCCGTCAGCTGCATGAACTGCGGCCGCCTTGCCAGCGAGCGCCGCCGGTTCTTGTTGAGGTTGGTCAGGATCGTGTAGAGCCAGCTCCTGACGTCGCCTCCGAGAAACAACCGCTCCGAACGCAGCGCCCGCACCAGCGTGTCCTGCACCAGATCGTCGGCCGCGTCCGCGTCGCGCGTCAGCGCGCGGGCGTAGCGGCGCAACGCCGGGATCATGGCTTCCACACTCTGGCGAAACGCACTCATTGCGAGCTTGACGTCCTGATGTCAGGCGCGAGCGCCCATAGTGATCATAACACCCGAATGGAACGGCTATTCCGGCGCTCGAAACAGCGTTAACGCGGCGTATTAGGACTGTACCGCGGGGGAGGGCTGGTGTACCTCCAGACCTCAGCAAGAGTTCGACGGGACGTTGAAAAATGGCGCAGAATTCAGGTCTGATGCAGGGCAAGCGGGGCGTGATCCTCGGCCTTGCCAACAACCGCTCGATCGCCTGGGGCATCGCCAAGGCATGCCATGCCGCCGGCGCCGAGCTCGCCTTCACCTATCAGGGCGATGCGCTGAAGAAGCGCGTCGAGCCGCTGGCCGCCGAGATCGGTGGTCTCGTGCTCGGCCATTGCGACGTCACCGATGCCGCGACCATCGACGCCGCGTTCGCGGTGCTGAAGGAGAAGTGGGGCAAGATCGATTTCCTGGTGCACGCGATCGCCTATGGCGAGCAGCTCGACGGCCGCTACGTCGACACCACGGCGGAGAACTTCTCCAAGTCGATGCTGATCTCCTGCTACTCGTTCACGGCCGTGGCGCAGCGCGCCGAGAAGCTGATGACGGACGGCGGCTCGCTCATCACCCTCAGCTACTACGGCGCCGAGAAGTGGATGCCGCATTACAACGTGATGGGCGTCGCCAAGGCTGCGCTCGAAGCCAGCGTGCGCTATCTCGCCGCCGATCTCGGCGAGAAGAACATCCGCGTCAACGCGATCTCGGCAGGCCCGATCAAGACGCTCGCGGCATCAGGCATCGGCGACTTCCGCTATATCCTGAAGTGGAACGAGAACAATTCGCCGATGCGGCGCAACGTGTCGACCGAGGACGTCGGCGGCAGTGCGCTGTATCTCCTCTCCGACCTTTCGCGCGGCGTCACCGGCGAGGTGCATCACGTCGATTCCGGCTATCACGTGCTCGGCATGAAGCGCCCGGACGCGCCGGACATTTCGTTCGGCGGCAAGGACTGATCTTCAGCCGGAATGCCCGTGCCCACGATCTATTATCTTCGCCACGGCGAGACCGAGTGGAACGCGCTCGGCAGGCTTCAGGGCACCAAGGACATTCCGCTGAATGCGCGCGGGCGCGGCCAGGCCGTCCAGGCGGGCAGCATTCTCGCCGACCTGTTCAAGCGCGAAGGGCGCGACAAGGCGGCGCTGCCTTACGTGTCGAGCCCGCTAGGCCGTGCGCGCCAGACCATGGAGCTCGCGCGCGGCAGGCTCGAACTGCCGGTTGCAGAATACGCGGTCGATGACCGGCTGCGCGAGATAGGCTACGGCACGTGGGAAGGGCTAACGCTGGCCGAGAGCGAGGCGGCCGATCCCGACGTGTACGCCCGGCGCCTCGCCGACAAATGGTCCGTGGGCCCCGCCGGCGGGGAGACCTATGCCGACGTTCAGGTCCGCGTGCGCGCCTGGTACGACCAGCTGCAGACCGACACCGTCGCGGTCGCCCATGGCGGGACATGCCGGGCCTTGATGGTTTCGCTCGGGCTGGAGACCCCGGTCAGCGCGGCCGAGCTCTATATCGAGCAGGGCGCGGTCTACGTGTTTCGCGACGGGCGGCTGGAGAAATTCAGTTAAGCCGGCCGCGTTGCCCGTCATGCCCGGGCTTGTCCCGGGCATCCACGCACTTGCTCGCTCGTGGCGGCCCAGAACGTGGATGGCCGGGACAAGCCCGGCCATGACGACTGTGGGACCATTTGACCCCCCATTCAGATCGCGTTACGTCACGTTGACATTTAACATTTGCGTTGCATGTCAACGTTAGGCGGCAGTTCGGCATGTCCTTCAACACCTTCGGCCACATGTTCCGCGTCACCACCTTCGGCGAGAGCCACGGGGTGGCAATCGGCTGCGTGGTCGACGGCTGTCCGCCGATGATCCCGCTCACCGAGGCCGACATCCAGCGGGACCTCGACCGCCGCCGGCCCGGCCAGTCGCGCTTCACCACCCAGCGCCAGGAGCCGGACCAGGTGAAGATCCTGTCGGGCGTGATGGCGCATCCGGAGACCGGCGTGCAGGTGACGACGGGCACGCCGATCGGCCTCCTGATCGAGAACACCGACCAGCGCTCGAAGGACTATTCCGAGATCAAGGACAAGTTTCGCCCGGGCCACGCCGACTTCACCTACGAGGCCAAATACGGCCTGCGCGACTATCGCGGCGGCGGCCGTTCCTCGGCGCGCGAGACCGCGACGCGGGTTGCCGCCGGCGCCATCGCGCGAAAAGTGCTGCCCGACGTCAAGGTGCGCGGCGCGCTGGTGCAGATCGGTCCGCACAAGATCGACCGCGCGAAGTGGGACTGGGACGAGATCGCCAAGAATCCGTTCTTCTGCCCGGACAAGGACAAGGCCGCGTTCTTCGAGACCTATCTCGACGGCATCCGCAAGAGCGGCTCGTCGATCGGCGCTGTGATCGAGGTCGTCGCCGAAGGCGTGCCGGCGGGCCTTGGCGCGCCGATCTACGCCAAGCTCGATTCCGATCTGGCGGGCGCGATGATGACCATCAACGCCGTGAAGGGCGTCGAGATCGGCGCGGGCTTCGGCGCGGCCGAGCTCACGGGCGAAGAGAACGCCGACGAGATGCGCACCGGCAATGACGGCACGCGCTTCCTGTCGAACCATGCCGGCGGCGTGCTGGGCGGCATCTCCACGGGGCAGCCGATCGTGGTGCGTTTCGCGGTGAAGCCGACCTCGTCGATCCTGCAGCCGCGCCTGACCGTCGACCGCCACGGCGCCGACACCGAGATCTTCACCAAGGGCCGCCATGATCCCTGCGTCGGCATCCGCGCCGTCCCCGTCGGCGAAGCCATGATGGCCTGCGTTCTGGCGGATCACTTCCTGCGCGACCGCGGGCAAGTGGGGCGCTAGCAAACGGTCGTCATGTCGCGGTACTAGTCCACCGCGCAGCTTGACGGGGCTACAACTTCGTCCGCAAATGCGGACATGCAAAGCTCCGAGCTCCAGCGCATCACCAACTGGTTGATCGACGGCGCGAGGTCGTCCGGGACCCCGGCCGAGATGATCGCCGACGTCTGCGAGCATCTGGTCGAAGCCGGCCTGCCGCTATGGCGGTTCGGCATCTTCATCCGCACGCTGCATCCTGAAATCTTCGGCCGCAACTTCATCTGGCGGCAGGGCCAGGAGGTCGAGATCGGCACCGTCGATTTTGACATCCTGGACACGCCCGAATTCGCCGCGAGCCCGCTCCGCATCGTGTTCGAGCGGGGGATCGAGGTCAGGGGACGCATCGGCGATGCCGACAACGCACGGTTTCCGATTCTTGACGACCTGCGCGCCGAAGGGGCGACCGACTACATCGCGGTGCCGATGCCGTTTCTCGACGGCTCGGTCCACGCGACGAGCTGGGTGACACGACATCCCGGCGGCTTCACCGACGACCATATCGCAGCCATCCGCTCCATCGTGACGCCGCTGGCGCGCGTCAGCGAGATCATCAGCCTGCGCCGCACCGCCGAGATGCTGCTCGACACCTATGTCGGCAACCGTGCCGGCGCGCGCATCCTCGGCGGTCAGATCCGCCGCGGTCACAACGACACCATGCAGGCCGCGATCTGGCTGTCGGATCTGCGCGGCTTCACCGCGTTGTCGGACCGGCTGCCGCCTGAAACGGTGGTCCAGATCCTCAATCATTATTTCGACTGCCAGGTCACCGCGATCCGCGGCCATGGCGGCGAGGTCCTGAAGTTCATGGGCGACGGCCTGCTCGCGGTGTTCCCGATCGACGAATATGTCGGCGATGCCGCCCATGTCTGCACGCGCGTGCTGGAGGCCGCGCGCGAATCCCGCGCCAGCGTCGAGGCGCTGGCCTTTCCGGTCGGCGACGTCGTCGAGCGCTTCCGCTTCGGCGTCGCGCTCCACGTCGGCAACATCCTCTACGGCAATATCGGCGGCGGCAACCGCCTCGATTTCACCTGCATAGGACCCGCCGTGAACCTTGCTGCACGGCTCGAGAAGATCACGGGCCGTCTGGGGCGGACCGTCGTCGCCTCGGAAGGTTTTGCCAATGCCTGCCGCCATGACTGGCGCGAGCTCGGCGAATTTCCGATCGCGGGATTTTCCAAGGCGCAGCGCGTGTATGGGCTCGCCGAGGAGACTCGGGCGGCGGTCGTCTGAGCGCTATTCCTCCGGCTCGGTCGTGAACAGCAGCGGATAGCCCTTGGCGCGGCCGGCGTCGGTGGCACGGGTGGCCTTGGTCTCGGCGACGTCCTTGGTGAATACCGCAACGACGCAGGCACCCAGCTTGTGGGCGGTGATCATCACCTTGTAGGCCTGATCCTCGGTCATGCGGAATTCGGCCTTCAGGATCATGGTGACGAATTCGCGCGGCGTATAGTCGTCGTTGATCAGGATGACCTTGTGCAGCTTCGGCCGCTCGACCTTGATCCTGGTCCGCGTCTTCGGCTTGGTGACGGTGTTGTTCATTCCGCCTCCTGGACGCGGTGGGCTGGGGTTGCTGCCGGAGCGATCAGCTCGCGGCTTTCTCACCATATTGCAGGACCTGCACCTTCTCCAAGGTGATCAGGCCGCTCGACATCATGCCATCCAGGATGGGCAGGAATGCGTTGATGTTGTCCTCGCTGTCGACGATCTCGATCAGCAGCGGCAGATCTTCCGACAGCCGCAGGATCTTCGAGGTGTGCAGCCGGCTCGACTTGCCGAATCCCATTGGACCACGCAGCACGGTGGCGCCGGCGAGGTGCCGCTCGCGCGCCGTCATCACGATCGCTTCATAGAGTGGCTTGCCGCCGAAATGATCGCTCTCGCCGATGAAGATCCGGAGCGAAACGGCCTGATTGGGAATTTGCATGCTCAGCTCCTTGTCAAGCGGTTGTAGCGGCTCGCCATCATATGGCCGAGCCAGACCGACACCAGCCAGCAGATCACGGATGCGGCGATGTAGGCGAGCGCCGTGTATTTCATGCCGCCGTGGAACAGGCGGAAGGTCTCGAGGCTGAAGGTCGAAAAGGTGGTGTAGCCGCCGCAAAACCCGGTCATGACGAATTGCCGGTGCTCGGGCCGCGCCAGCATGCGGCCGTCGGGGCCGGTCAGCGTCGCGTAGAAGCCGATGATCAGCGAGCCCGTCGCGTTGATGAACAGTGTCGCGAAGGGAAAGCCCGGTCCGGTGTCGAGCGCGAGCCCGACCAGATAACGCGTCAGACCACCGACGATGCTGCCCGCGGCGACCCAGGCATAGAGCATCGCAGTGCGCCAGCGTTCGGCGGGAGAGTTCATCGGCCGCTAGCCTCCCAGTCCGTCCGCAAGCAGGAAACCGCAACTGACCGCGGCAAGGCACAGCCCGACCGAGAATACGACGTTGCCGAGTGCGTGGATCGGCTCGCCGCTCCGCGCGAGCGTCAGCGTCTGCAGGCTGAACGAGGACACCGTGGTATAGCAGCCGAGAAAGCCTGTTACGGCGAACAGCCATGGATCGGGCGCGGCGAAGGTCGAGCCGGGATGGGTCGCCAGCGCGCCGAAAATGCCGATCAGGAAGGCGCCGGAGACGTTGATGGTCATGGTGCCCCACGGAAACGTCTCGCCCAGCCGCCGCGCGATCGCACCGGAGACGAAGTAGCGCGCGCAGCCGCCCAGCACGCTGCCGATCATGATCGCGATTGCTCCGCTCAGCACGATGAATAGCCTCCCGTCATGCTTTGTCCTCCGTGGCCAGTCCGTTGCCGACGGCGAGCAGCCCCAGAAGTGAAATCAGCGCGAAGCCGAGCCCGGCCAGGAACGTGCCGATCGGACCATAGGCGTCCCACAGCGCGCCGGCGATCACGCTCGCGGCCAGCAATGCCAGGCCCGTGAACAGGTTGAAATAACCGAACGCGGTGCCGCGCAGGCTGGGCGGTGCGGCGTCGGCGACGAGCGCCGAGAGCAGGCCTTGCGTCAATCCCATATGCAGGCCCCACAGCACGATACCGAGCGCGAGGCCTGCGAGATTCGCCAGCAGCGCGAGGGCGAGATCGGCGCCGGCGAGGAAGACGAGGCCGAGCGCGAGCAGGCCGGTCCGGTTGATGCGGTCCGACAGCACGCCGGCCGGATAGGCCGACAGCGCGTAGACGATGTTCATCAGCACCAGCACCGCCGGCACCCACATCGCGTTGAGCCCGATGTTCTGCGCGCGCAGGATCAAAAATGCTTCGCTGAAGCGCGCGAGCGTGAAGACGACGCCCACGGCGACGACGCGCCAATAGACTGCGCCGAGCTGCCGCATCGCGGCGAGATTGAGCGGGTTCTTGGCAGGCTCCCGGCTCGGGTCCGGCTCCGGCTCGCTCACGGCGAAGGCGATCAGTCCGAAGGACAGGAAGGCAGGCAGCACGGCGAACCAGAAGACGAGGGCGAAATTGTCTGCCGTCCACCACATCAGACCGATCGCCATGAGCGGCCCGACGAAGGCGCCGATGGTGTCGAGCGATTGCCGCAGGCCGAAGCTTGCGCCGCGCAGGCCGCGAGGTGCGATATCGGCGATCAGCGCATCGCGCGGCGCGCCGCGGATGCCCTTGCCGACGCGGTCGACGAAGCGGGCCGCCACCAGCCATTCGACGCTGGGCGCCAGCGGAAACAGCGGCTTGGTGAGGGCGGCAAGGCCATAGCCGAGGGCGGCGAGCAGCTTGCGGCGGCCGAGCCAGTCCGACAGCGCGCCGGAAAAGATCTTGGTGATCGAGGCCGTCGCTTCCGCCATGCCTTCGATGAAGCCGACGGTCAGCGTCGAGGCGCCGAGCACGGTGACGAGATACACCGGCAGCAGCGCGTGGATCATCTCGGAGGAGACGTCCATCAGCATCGAGACGAAGCCCAGCACCCAGATCCCCCTGGGCAGCGCGCTACGTGCCGTATTCGGTGTCGTCGTCGTCACGTCTTCGCCTTTGTCACCAGACAACAAAAAACCCGCCAGCGGCGGGGTTTTCC
>NZ_LFJB01000127.1:0-12158 GCF_006658625.1 Bradyrhizobium sp. UNPF46 | reverse complement strand
GGCTCGACCCCGTCCCCGCCGCGATCGTCCAGGAGGTGATCGATGTTGCCGTGATCCTGAACGCGCTGCGGGCGCTAAATCCGCCCTACGTCGGGAGCGGTCCGCGCCTCACGGCGGAGCAGGGGCTGACGTTGCATCACGATCATCAGGCCCTGCTCAGGGACCTCGACCGCCTCCGTCATATCGTCGATGCGCTGGACGATGCGATGCCCGAAGCCGTCGCCGCGTTGATCAGCGAGGCCAACCGGCTGGTCCAGGGCAGCGTCGTGATGCACGAACGCGAGGATGAAGACAGCGTCTATCCGAAGCTCACCGAGGTGCTGCGCGACCGCCACGGACTCTCTGCCATGAGCCGTGCGCATCGCGAGATCCTGCATCTTGCGCGGCTGCTCGCGCGGATCGCGGAGGATCTGCCGTCGGAGAAGATCGACCGCTACCTCGTTCGGGACGCTCAGCGCGTGATCGAGGCGATCGAAACGCTGGTGCGCATGCACACGGCCCAGGAGGAGGATATCTACGAGTCCGTTGCGGCATAGGCGAGGGCCGCGCGGCGCGCTGGCTCCCGGCGATTGCCGCGTCACGAGACCGAAGCGCCTGCGTTGATGAGTCTGCGCAACTCACGAGCGGACTTGAGTCAGCTCAATGCAGCGCGGGGCGATCGGCTCTAGATGACGGCGCAAGGTCGCGAGGGAAAGATGCAAAAGCTCAAACGGGTATTGTTCGGCACCTTGGTCGTTCTCGCCCTGCTGTGGCTGGTTGCGGAGCCCCAGCCATTTGGCTCGGGTTCCTTCTTCCCGCTTCGCGAGAAAATGGTGCAGCTGAGCGGCGTCCTGGCCATCGGCTGCATGAGCATGGCGATGATCCTCGCGCTGCGACCGCGCTGGCCCGAGGCGTGGCTGGGCGGCCTCGACAAGATGTACCGCTTGCACAAATGGCTCGGGATCGCGGCCCTTGTGACGGCCATCATCCATTGGCTCTGGGCCAACGGCCCGAAATGGGCGGTCGGTTGGGGGTTGCTGACCCGGCCTCAGCGTGGACCAAGGCCTGTCATCGACAATCCGATCGAGGCCTTCTTCGGCGGCCTTCGTGAGCCGGCGGAGGGGCTGGGCGAGTGGGCCTTCTACGGCGCCGTCGTGCTGATCGCCTTGGCGCTCATTCAAATGTTCCCCTATCGGCTGTTCTACAAGACGCATCGGCTCCTCGCCGTCGCGTATCTGGTTCTGGTCTTTCATGCGGTCGCGCTGATCAAATTCAGCTATTGGATGTCGCCGCTCGGCTGGATCGTCGGGGCGCTGCTTGCCTTCGGGACGTGGGCGGCGGCGGTGACGCTGTTGCGACGCATCGGGGCCGGGCGCCAGGTCCAGGGCAGGATCACCTCGCTCAAATATTATCCCGGGGTCAGAGCGATCGAGACCGAGATCGAGGTGCCCCATGGTTGGCCGGGGCATCGGCCGGGCCAGTTCGCCTTCGCCACGTCCGATGTCTCGGAGGGCGCGCATCCCTACACGATCGCCTCCGGCTGGAACGCCGCGGATCCCCGGATCATCTTCATCACCAAGGAACTCGGGGACCACACCAGCCGGCTGCGGGAGAAGCTCCGGGTCGGGCAGGAGGTGAAGGTGGAGGGGCCCTACGGCTGCTTCACGTTCGACGACGATTGCCCGCATCAGATCTGGATCGGCGGCGGTATCGGCATCACGCCCTTCGTGGCCCGCATGAAACAGGCGGCCATGAAGGATGTTCCTGGTTGCTCGGTCGCGCAGACCGTTGATCTCTTTCACACCACCGCAGACGTGGACGAGGAAGCCCTCGGCAAGCTTGCGGCGGATGCGCGCTCGGCAGATGTCCGGCTCCACGTTCTCATCGACGCCCGCGATGGACGCCTGACCGGCGAACGCATTCGCGAAGCCGTTCCGCAATGGCGCGAGGCGAGCATCTGGTTCTGCGGCCCGGCGGCTTTCGGCGAGGCGCTCAGGCGAGACTTCAGTGCGCACGGCTTCCCCGTCGAGCAGCGGTTTCATCAGGAGCTGTTCGCGATGCGATGATGGAAGGTTGCACCTCCATTTCGCTTCCCAACTTGCCCTGGCGGCCAGTCCCTGTAATCTGCGGCAAACAACAGGGAAGGGTGCGATGGGAGGAGTTTTGGAGGGCGTGCGCGTGCTCGATTTCGGGCGCTATATCGCAGGGCCCTATTGCGCGACCTTGCTGGCCGAATTCGGCGCCGAGGTCATTCGCGTCGAGAAGCGCGACGGCAGCGAGGACCGCTTCGTGGCGCCGGTCGGCGAGAATGGCGAAGGCGCGCTGTTTCTCCAGGTCAACCGCAACAAGAAGTGCATCACGCTCGATCCGATGAAGCCGGAAGGGCAGGCGGTGATGCGCCGCCTGATCGCGACCGCGGACGTCGTGGTCGCCAACCTGCCGCCGCAGACCCTGCGCGCGATGAAGCTCGACTACGAGTCCCTGAAGGCGATCAAGCCCGACATCATCCTGACCACGGCGACCGCGTTCGGCGGGCCGGGGCCATGGTCCGACCGCGTCGGCTTCGACGGCGTCGGGCAGGTGATGTCGGGATCGGTCTACATGACCGGCGCGGGCGATCCGCCGTATCGCGCCGCGGTGAACTGGGTCGATTTCGGCACCGCGCTGCATTGCGCGTTCGGCACGCTCGCAGCCTTGATCGAGCGCGGCAAATCCGGGCGCGGTCAGATCGTCGAGGGGGCGCTGCTCGCAACCGCCTTGTCCTTCACCAACGCGACGCTGATCGAGCAGGCCGTCATCAACGTCAATCGCGTGCCGACGGGAAATCTCGGCCAGACCGCAGCGCCCGCCGACATCTACCGCACCAGGGACGGCTGGGTGCTGTGCCAGGTCACCGGGCATCCGCTGTTCAAGCGCTGGGCAAGGCTGATGGGCGAGGAGGAGCTGTGGTTGAAAGATCCGCGCTTTGCCGACGATATCAGCCGCGGCAACAACGGACCCGTCATCAGCGAGCGGATGGCGCGCTGGTGCGCCGAGCGCACCACGCAGGAGGCCGTCGATGCGCTGGGCGAGGCCATGATCCCGACCGGGCCGGTGCTCTCGCCGCAACAGGCGCTGGATCATCCGCATATCCGCGCCGCCGGCTTCATGCAGGACGTCGACTATCCCGGCCTGCCGAAGCCTGCACCGGTGACACGGGCGGCGGTGCGGCTCTCGGAGACGCCGGGCGAGATCGCGCACCGGCCGCCGATGCTCGGCGAGCACACCGATCTCGTCCTGGCCGAGCTCGGCTATGGCGAAGCCGAGATCGCGGCGCTTCGGCAAGGCGGGATCATCTAAAGCATGATCCGGAAACGCGCGAAGCGGTTTTCCGGAAAGATCATGCGGCGGGCAGCCGCGCGAGATTTCCGGAGCTCTAGTTCGACGCCAGTGCCGCCTTGGCGACTTCCGCCATCCAGCCCGACGCCACCGGCAGGATCGCATCGTTGAAGTCGTAGCGCGGGCCGTGCAGCTCGGCGCCGTCGCGCAAGGGCCCGTTGCCGATCCAGACGAAGGCGCCCGGCCGCTGCTGCAGATAATGGGCAAAATCCTCGCCGGCCATGCTGGGGGCGAGGTCGCGGCGCAGCTCGGCGCGCACCTTCTCCGCGGCGATGCGCGCGAGGCCAGCCTCGTCAGGCGTGTTGACCACGACGCCGACGCCCCAGACGATCTCGGGCGTGACCTTGACGCCGAAGCTGGTCGCGATCCCGGCGCAGCTCCGTTCGATGCCGTCGAGGATGACGTCCTTCACAGCCTCGCGGTGGTAGCGCAGCGTGCCGCGGATGGTGACGCGTCCGGCGATCTGGTTCGGCGCGGTGCCGCCTTCGATGGTGCAGAGCGAGAGCACGGCAGTGTCGAGCGGATCGACGCTGCGCGCGACCACCGATTGCAGGGCCACGATGAGATGGCCAGCCGCCACCACCGGATCGCGCGTCAGATGCGGCATGCCGGCGTGGCCGGCATGGCCCTCGATGGTGATGGTGATGCGCCCGCCGGAGGCCATGACCACACCGTCGTGCACGGCGATGGTGCCGGCGGCAAGGCCCGGCCAATTGTGGAAGCCGAACACGCGCTCCATCGGAAAGCGGTCGAACAGCCCGGCCGCGACCATCGCGCGCGAGCCGCCAAAGCCTTCCTCCGCCGGCTGGAAGATGAAATCGACCGTGCCGCTCCAGCTGTTGTCAGTGGCGAGCAGCGCGGCCGCGCCGAGCAGCGAGGCGGTGTGCCCGTCATGGCCGCAGGCATGCATCACGCCCGGAGTCCTGGACGCGTAGGCAAGCCCGGTATCCTCGGTGATCGGCAGCGCGTCCATGTCGGCGCGCAAGCCGACCCGCCTTTGCGCATGCCCGCGGGTCAAGGTCGCGACGACGCCGTGGCCGCCGATGCCGGCCTCGAAGGGGATGCCGAGCTCGGTGAGCTTGTCCTGCACGAAGGCGGCGGTGGCTTGTTCCTGGAGCGACAGCTCCGGGTGCGCATGCAGGTGTTGGCGCCACGCGGTCAGTTTCTGGTGCAGCTCGGGTGTCAAGGCAGGGAATCTTTCGCGCGAGAGGATCGACTTACAGTCAGCATAGCCGATTATCGGACCGCTACATCAAGTGCCAGCGAATAGCTCGCGTGCAAAGCGCGCCGCTCTTTCCCCGTCATTCCGGGGCGCGCCGCTTGGCGCGAACCCGGAATCCATCGTCCAGCTCGCTCCGAGGCTCAATGGATTCCGGGTTCGCGACTTCGTCGCGCCCCGGAATGACGAGCAATGGGTGTCACGTCAGCTTCGCCAGCCCCGCCCAGTCGAAGCTGATCCCATGCCCGGGGCGGTCCGGCGCCAGCGCCTTGCCATCCTCGAGCAGCAGCGGATGCTCGATGTACTTGTCCAATCCAAACCCGTGCGCCTCCAGATAGGAGCGGTTCGGGCAGGCCGCGAGCAGATGCACGGTGATGTCGTGGGCGCCGTGGCTGGTGACGGGCAGGTTGAAGGCTTCCGCCAGCCGGGCGATCTTCATGAAGGCGGAAACGCCGCCGCAATTGGTGACGTCGGGCTCGGGATAGGACACCGCGCCGCTCGTGATGTAGTTCTTGAACTCCCATAGCGAGCGCAAATTCTCGCCCGCCGCGATCGGCACACAGCCCTCCTGCATGATGCGCGCGTGCCCGGCGACGTCGTCGGGAATGATCGGCTCCTCCAGCCAGGTGAGGTCGAAAGGAACGAATGCCCGGGCCGCACGGATGGCTTCCTCGACGGTCCATTTCATGTTGGCATCCGCCATCAGCGGAAAACCGTCACCGAGATGCTGCCGCATCGCCGAGACCTTCGCGACGTCGGCTTTGAGGTCGGGCCGGCCGACCTTCATCTTGATGGCGCGAAAACCTTTGGCGAGATTGCCGTCGGTCTGCGCGAGCAGTTCCTCCACGGAGAGATCGAGGTCGATGCCGCCGGCATAGCACGGCACGCGCGCGTCGAAGCCGCCGAGCAATCGGTACAGCGGCAGCTTCGCGCGCCGCGCCTTCAGATCCCACAGCGCGATGTCGAGCGCCGAGAGCGCCAGCACCACCGGCCCGCCGCGTCCGCCATAATGCAGCGCCCACCAGACATGGTGCCAGATCGCTTCGGTATCGTCGGCCTCGCGGCCTTCGATCAGTGGAGGAAGCTCGCGCCTGAGGATGTCAGCGACAGCGCCACCATTGCGCCCCACCGTATAGGTGTAGCCGACGCCTTCGGCGCCATCGGCATCGCGGATGCGACAGGTGATCAGCTCGAACGCCGTGATCTCGCCATGGGTGGAGTCGGAGAGCGTGACGGGGAGGGGGATCCGGTAGAGGGCGGATTCGATGTTTGCGATGCGCGGCATGGTGCCTCCCTGTCTCTTCTTGTTTCGCGGTCTGTAGGATGGGGCAAGCGCAGCGAACCCCATCATCAACTTCGCAAGCCGCGAGGGGTTTCGCCAACGCTTGACCTATCCTACGCGATCACCGCTTGTGGGCGACATAGTTGATGCTGATCGAGGCCCGGAGCGGCGGCGTCCGCCACACCGACATATCGAGCGTGTCGGCGCCGACGCGCCAGCTCGCCAGGCGATGATTGTCGTCGTTGGACGGCTTGTCGGTCCGCTCCCGGGCCTTCAATGATGTTTCGATCAGTCCGGGCAACGCGTCGGCCGAGACGCCGACGGCCGACACCGTGCAGCTCACGCTCGGACCGTCGTCGGGGCCTGCGAAATAGGCCGTCATGCTGCCGAGCCGCTCGCCGCGCCGGATCAGCTTCGCCGTGTAGAGAATGTCGATGCTGGCCCGCCGCTCCATCTCGGCCGTGATCGGGCCGCCGTCACTGACGAAACCCAGCCCGGCCGCAATGCGCTCGACCTGGCTTGGCCGCGCCGGTTTCGGCGCGCAGATCTTCGCGAAGAGATCGACCAGCAGCGCGGTGTTGTCCTCTTCCGCGCCAGCCGCGCCCGCAAGCGCCAGCAGCGCAAGTCCTGCGAGCGCGAACCGGCCCACGATCATCACCGCATCGTCGCAACGTGCAGCGCCAGCGCGCACGCCCGGTCGTATTCGTCGAGGTTGATCCATTCGTCCACCGTGTGCGCCTCGTTTTGGCCGGCACCGAAGGTCACGGTCGGAATGCCGTGACGGACCATCCAGTTGGCGTCGAGGCCGCCATTGGCGGTGCGGACGTTCGGCGTGCCGCCGACCGCGGACACGGCCTCGACCGCGCGCTTGATGACGGGCTGGCTGTCCTTCATGCGGAACGGATAATAGTCGGTCTCGGCCTTGAACTTGACCTTGCCGGATTTGCCTTGCGCGTTCGTGACCTTCTTGGCCGCCTTCTCGAACGCGGCCTTGTAGGCCTTGGTGATCTCCTTGAAGAATTTGCCGTCATGGCTGCGGCATTCGCCGCGGACATGCACGTAGTCGGTGACGACGTTGGTGGCATCGCCTGCGGGGCGGCCCTCGCCGCCGGTGACGGGGCCGACATTGCTGGTGCCCATCCGCGCGCTCGCGCCCTTGCCCTTCACCACCTTGCCGAACCAGCCGCCGGCCTGCACGTCGGCGAGCGCCAGCGCCATGATCATGGTCGAGGAGATGCCGCGCTCCGGCGCGACGCCGGCATGCGAGGCGCGGCCGAAGATCTCGACGGTCCAGCGGTCGGCGCCGACAGCGCCGATCACGACGTTGGAAGCCGAGCCGCCGTCATAGTTGAAGGCCATCACGGGCGAGCCCAGCTCGTCCAGCTTGACGTGGCGCGCGCCGTAGAGCCCGCTCTCCTCGCGCACGCAGAACAGCAGCGTAATGGGCGGATGGTCGAGCTTCTGTTTTTCGAGCTCGGCGGCCAGCGTCACCAGCACGCCGCAGCCGCAGCGATTGTCGCCGCCGAGCGCGGTCTTGGCCTCGTTGACGATCTTGCGGCCGGATTTCTTCGGCTTGGCGCCGGCGCAGAGCGGCACGGTGTCCATATGGGTCATGAACATGATGCGCGGCTGGTTGTGCAGCGCGCCGCGGCCGGGCAGGTCGACGATGAGATTGCCGGTCTCGGTCGGCACGGGAATGCGGGTATTGGCATCGTCGAGGCGGATCGCCTTGGCCGGCACCCCGGCCTCCTTCAGCGCGGCCGCGAGCTCACGCCCGATCGCCGCCTCCTGTCCGGTCACGCCCTCGACGGCGAGGAAGCGCATGAGGCGGTCGGTGGCGGCTTTGGTGTCGACAGGCATGATTATTTCCTTTGGAAGACCGGCCCGCCATCCTACGAACGCGGCGAGGTGTAAGTCAAAAACATCAGCACGCCCAATGCCAGCATGGCAGCCATGAACAGCAGCACGGCCGGCAATCCCGCGAGCGCCGCCACTGCGCCCGTCACCGACTGCATCAGCGCCGCGCCGAGGAAGAAGGCGAGGTTGATGGCCGCCAGCGCCTTGCCTGCCACTTGCGCATCGACGAGCTGGCGGGACATGCCGAACAGCAGCGGTTGGGCGGAGGTGGCAAGGCCGATCAGCACGAACAGAACGAGGTCGTATTGCGGCGGCATCACGGGCACGCCCGATAGCACGGATACCGCATAGTGCGGCGCCCCGAGCGCCATCAGCGCCAGCAGCAGAGCCCCGGCCATGTGCGTGCCCGCCACCAGATCGCGGCGGCGGCCGAGCCTGCGGTCGATCATGCCGATGACAAGCGGACCTGCGATCATCGCCAGCGTGAAGGCAGCGAGCTGGTTGCCGGCCTCGACCCGCGTCAGTCCCTTCACGTCCATCAGCCACGGCCCGCCCCACAATCCGCGCAGCACCAGCGAGGTCGCCAGCGACACCATCGCCAGCGCGATCAGTCCGCGCAGCGGCCGCGACAGGCCGAGCCTGAGCACCTCGATCATCTGCGATAGCGGCGAGGAATCGTCCTTGTGCTCGGCCGGCTGCTGCGGCACCAATGCGAACACGGCGAGCGCGACCGCGACGCCGCCGAGCGCGGAAAGCCAGAACCCGGCACGCCAGCCCCAATTGTCGACGACGAAGGCAAGCGGGCTTGCCGACAGCAGCATGCCGATATTGCCGATCGAGAGGATCGCGCCCGACCACAACCCGAATCGCGCCGCCGACAATTGCTTCGCCGCCAGCGTCATCGGGCACATCAGCATGCCCGACGTCGCAACCCCCAGTATGAGCTGCCCGACCGCAAAGCTCGCAGCGCCGGTCGCAAACCCCGACGCCACCGCGCCGAGCACGGTTCCCGCGAGCAGGCTCAGCGACACCGGCCGTACGCCGAAGCGATCCATCGCCGCCCCGACCGGGATCTGCGCCGCGGCAAAGGCGAAAGGATAGATCGAGGTGAGGCTCGCCAGCGCCTGCGGCTCGAGATGGAAGTCCGCGGCCATCAGGTCGAGGCTGACCGCGGGAATGGTGCGCAGCAAGGTGGAGAGCATGTGGCCGAAGGCGAGCGCCACGAGCGCAAAGATCAGTGCGCGGGTCGCGGTGCCCGCGTCGTCGTGGGTGGTCATGAGCGTCCCGTCCCGGCTGGGTTTGGGGTGGCGTTACAGGATTGGAAGCGGCATGCCAATGGTGAGGAGGAGACTGTCCGTGCTTTGCATGGCCGGCCAGTTCCCCGCTGGTCGCTCAGCTCGGCAACGCGCGCCTCGGTGGCCTTCGCGTCGCGGTGCGGCCGATGCTGGAATCATCCACTCGCGGAATCCGGTGACTTGACCGTCGTTGCTGAGCGCCCTCCAGATCCCCCAGCAGCTTCGCCGCATCGCCCAACAGCTCCCGGATCGCCCGTCGCTCGGCGATCTGCTCCCGCGTGAAGGCGCCATGCTTTTTCGCATTGCGGTTTCCCCTCGGCGCGCCCGATCCGGGCGCGCTGCCGTGCATGCGGCAGCGGAGCCTGCCGCGCATCGCGGGCGCCCGGCAGGCGTGGCCTTCGCGCGTGCCGGCGCCGCAGCGCGGGCTCGCCGCCATCGCGCGCGTGTTGCGGGTGTGACCGGCACTCATGCGGCGCCGCCGTTCGAGGCGATGACGCGGTCGCGTTCGTGTTGGCCCTCATGGATCGGCATGTCGGTGTCCGCGACCGTGAGATGCGCGTGCTGCGCGACATTCCCCACGATCGCGCTGCCGCCGTCCTGCACCGACAGGTTCTGCACCGTGATCGGACGCTCGCCGTTGCCGCGGTGGCGGTTGAGGGCCTCCATCTGGGCCGCGAAGGTACGGGCCAGCCGGGTCAATGCGCGCGAAAGGCCCTCCTGCTGCGGGATGCCTTCGGCGAAGGCGAGGCGGCAGGCAAAGCGCATGGTCGCGACGTGGACGGACACCATCTGCGCCGTCAGCATGGTCTCGAGGGAGTCCCGCGGCGCGATGCTTTTCGTCATCGAGATCATGAAGGCGAGATTGTCCTCATCGGGCTTCTGCAGGATCACGCTGGCTTTCATCAATTGCTTGAGGATGCCATGGAGAGCGTCCTGATCGACGGCACCGAGTGCCTCGCCCAGCAAGTGCTCGCCGGTCTCCGCGTCCGGATGCTGAATTGCGATCCGTTGTCCGGTGAGCTTGACCCGCGGTGTGGGCCTGCTGCCGTATTTGGCGATTGGCGTCGTGCCGTTGCGCGTCATGGCTGTTGTCATGTCGATGTCTCCTCTGAGCCCACGACGCGCGCGAGCAGGCTCCGCGTGCGAAGCCGACCCTCTCGGTTGCCGTGCGGCGGTTGTGTTTTCAAATGTCGGTGCTAGGCTTGTGCGCGATCGAGGCGAGGCCCACATGACGATGGAGGCCGATTGCTCACGCGGATCGCGATGATGGCATTATGCCCCTGTTTTGCCCGACGAGTCAAAATCGATTTCGTAACATCCGAAGGTTTCGGCTTGGCGTAAGTCCTTGTTTCGACAGGGGCCGTCTACTGTGCATGGGGTTGTTTTCGCATTTTTTGTTTGGAAGGTGCGCGCACGTGCCGTGCGGCGGAATGCCGGCGCCCAAACGCGATTGCGAAATCCGGTGTGACCGCTATTCATGATCCTCGGATGCGCCGCACCAACAAACATGCACAAGCGGCGCCGCGAGGTCTGGGGAGAGAACCAATGCAACGAACCGTCCGCCTGCTGGCCGTCATCGCCGGATTGTGCGCCGCTGCGTCGTCGACGGGGGCCGTGGCGCAGAAATATCCGGTGCGGCCGGTCAAGGTCATGGTCGGATTCAGCGCCGGCGGTCCGGTCGATGTCGTCGCGCGCATCATCGGCGATCGCTTAAGCAACAAGCTCGGGCAGCCCTTCGTCGTCGAGAACCGCGCCGGCGCCAACGGCATGATCGCGGCCGAAGGCGTCGCGCGTGCCGAAGGCGACGGCTACACCATGCTCGCCTGCAACTCCTCCACCATCACGCTCAACAAGACGCTGTTCAAGGACATCCGCTACGATCCGGAAAAGGATTTCGCGCCGCTTACCACCGTCGTCTCGGCGCCGCTGGTCCTGGTGGTCAATCCCGAGAATCCCAAGACGGCCGACATCAAGTCCGTCGCCGATCTCGTCGCAGCCGCAAAGGCTGCGCCAGGTGCGCTGGCTTACGGGTCGGGCGGCAACGGCAACCTTGCCCATCTCGCCATGGAGCTGCTCAGCCAGAAGGCCGGCATCAAGCTGATTCACGTGCCCTATCGCGGCGGCTCGGCCTCGGAGGTCGGCATCCTCGCGCAGGAGGTGCTGGCTGTGTTCGATCCGCTCTCTGCCGTGCCGCTGGTGAAAGCCGGCAAGCTGCGTGCGCTCGCGGTGTCCTCGGCCGAGCGGCTGCCCTCACTGCCCGATGTGCCGACCGTTGCGGAAGCCGGCTATCCCGGCTTCGACATCTCGTTCTGGGTCGGCTTCTTCATGCCGAAATCCACGCCGGCCCCGATCCTTCAGACGCTGCACCAGGAGATCGTCGCGGCTGCCAGGGAACCGGCGGTCGCGGAGAAGCTCGGCTCGCAAGGCGTCGTCAGCGTGCTCAGCGCGGCCGACTACGCCGCCAAGATCGCGAAGGAGACGAAGGACCTCGCCGAAGTCGTGGCGGCGGCGAACATCAAGGCGGAGTGAGAAGGCCGCTTGCGTGAATTGACCATGATTGCGGTAATCTCTATTCGCCGCCGGCCAGCTGAGCCAGCCGATCGAGTAGCGGGCGCTGTCCGGCGTTGATCTTCTCCCGCGCCGTTTCGAGCGTGAACCATTCGGCGCGGTCCACCTCCGGGAAGACTTGCCGCTTGCCGCTGCGCGGCGGCCATTCCATCTCGAATGTATTGCTGCGAATGCCGCGCACGTCGATATCGAGCTCGGCTGCGAACGCGGTGACGAGCTTGCCGCCGCGCTGCTTGACTTGACCGAGCGCGGTCAGCGGCATCGTCATCTCATGGCCGAGCTCCTCGGCAAACTCCCGTCGTGCGGCGATCGCTGCATCCTCTTCGTCCGCATACTCGCCCTTCGGGATCGACCAGGCACCGAGATCCTTGTTGCGCCAGAACGGCCCCCCGGGATGAACGAGGAGGACCTCGATCTCCCGGCGTTTGCGGTAGGCGATGATCCCGGCACTCTTCGATGGCATCGCGCGTTCCGTGCGGACGGGATGACCGCCTCCTAGAGCGTTTTCGAGCGAAGTGGACACCGGTTCGCGTGAAGAAAACGCGTCAAAACAAGAATCTAGAGCTTCGGTTCTGATTCA
>NZ_LFJB01000058.1:0-13074 GCF_006658625.1 Bradyrhizobium sp. UNPF46 | reverse complement strand
CTGCTCGAACTTCACCAATTGATTGTCCACGGTGTCCAGGCTCTCGCTGGTCTCCGTCAGAAACTCCCGCAACAGATCATCCATGAGCTACGCCTTACTGACCTGAACCTGGACTTCGACGCCTGAGCCAGCCTTGGCACGGACGGAAGTCCCTCCCCTGGATCGTTAGACAACCCCTTTCACAGTCCCGTTAATTTCATCCTCCGTGCTAATACGGATATTGAAGAGAAGTTTGCGGTTTGACGGCATGCAGCAGCGCTTTTCGGCAAGCCCGGCTCCGCGCGACGGCAGCGGGGAGGCGTAAGGTGAACGGGCCGATAACAACGGGGACGACGCGTGGGAAAGTCTCGCTCGTGAAGCACGATAGACGCGGCATGCGGGACATTGAACCGAGCCGTCCGCAACCGGAGGCGCACTCGCGTCCCTCGTTTCACATTGTCGTTGCGACCTTCAGGGTCTGCGCATTCGGTAAACGAACGGTTACCCCGTCGCCAGGGCGGCGCGCGGCGCGCTAACCCAATCGTGCGGCCGGGCTCATGTCGCCATCGGGACGATGCTCCGCCAGGCAATCGTTGATGGCGGCGAGCAGCGCGTGCGGCGTGAACGGCTTGCGCAGGCAGCGCGCGGCACCGAGCTCCAGCGCCATCCGCAGGAAATCGGGTGCCGGCGAATTCAGGTTGGCAAAAGCGTAGCCGGACATCGCGATCAGCGGAACGACAGGCGCCCGCTCGTGGAAGATCCGAATCGATTCGAATCCGCGCATGTGCGGCATGAAGATGTCGATGATCATCAAATCGAACTGTCCATGCTCGAGGGCGCGCAGCCCGGCTTCACCTCCCTCGGCAATCGTCACCCGAAAGTTGTTGCGCTGAAGATAGACATCGATGGCCATGCACACCATCGGGTCGTCGTCGACGACGAGAATGTGGCGCAGGCTTTTGGTCCCCGTATGAGCTTCCCGTTTCGGCGATTCAATCATCGAACCGTGGGACACGCCGTTCTCCTTTGCTTTCAATCAAGAGAGGGATGGTCACAAACGTCATTGGCGGGACGAGAAAAACGGAGACGGCGGAAGCGAGATCCGCGGTCATCGGACGCCAAGTTTCAGAGCAATATTGGATAGCTGTAAGCGCTCGCCCAATCGACGAGGCGGCGCCGGTCAACCGGCGTCCGATGGCAGCACGGATGCAATGCTTCCGGCTCATGAAGGCCCCCTTACCGCTTTTTCCTGCGTGCCCTTGCAGGACAGGCGCCGCTCAAAAGCGAATCAACGCGCCGTTCTTATTTCCGCCGCAAATGAGACAGCCTGTCTGCCCTCCAACGGGTATATGGACGACACTACAACCTTTACAATAGAATTTGTTCGCCGTGCAACTGAACGACGAACCGGGCCCCGCGCCGATCGTCCCATCGAACCCGCCGGATTGACCTGCATGAACGCGAGCGCCCGCCCGCCCAATCAACTGCTGCAGTTGCTCGATACTGCGGACTTCGATCTGCTGCGTCCGCATCTCGCGACGGTCGAAATGGTCAGCAAGTCTGTCTTGGGCGAGGCGGGTGCGGCGCTGAGATATGTCCACTTCCCGCATGGCGGATCGGTTTCGATCACGGTAGGCCTGTCCGAAGGACAGATGATCGAGGTTGCGATGCTGGGCCGCGACAGCGCCATAGGCGGCGGCGCGGCGCTGGCCGACGGCATCGCGCCGTCAGACGTGGTCGTGCTATTCCCCGGCGCTGCTTCCGTGCTTGAGATTGCGGCTTTCCGTGCCGTCGCTGCCGCAAGCGCACCGTTTCGCAAGCTGATGATCCGCCATGAGCAGGTCTTGCTGGCGCATGCGCAGCAGTCGCTGCTCTGCAATACGATCCACCCTGTGGAGGCGCGGCTCGCGCGCTGGCTCTTGCGCGCCAGCGACCTGTCCGACAGTGGAATCCTGCCGCTGACTCAGGAGGCGCTGGCGCAGATGATCGGGGTCCGGCGAAACGCCATCTCGCTGGTCGCGCACGAGCTCCAGCGCGCCGGCATCATCCACTACAGCCGGGGCCACATCGAAATCCTCGATCTGCGGGCGCTGCAGACGACGGCTTGCGAGTGCTATGCCACGGTGAAAGCCTACCATGTCCGCCTGGTGGGGACGGCGCCGTGACGACGGTGCGAGGGCCTCGACTGTGTGCCGGCTTGAATGCTGTATTCCAGGAACGGTCGCCGGGGCGGACATCTTGTCCCAATTGCCAATATATCCCGACATGAACATGATGGAACCTGACCTGCGCCGGACGTGGATTTCGCACATGGCGATTTGATCGCGCAGGAAACGGGAGGCAGCTTTGGAAACGATGGTGCGCCCATCCAACGGTTTCCTGTCCGCATTGCCGGCAGACGATTATGAATTGATCCGCCCGCACCTGCGAACGGTCGATCTGCCCCACGACGCCGTGCTGGTCGAGACCGGCGAGACGCTGAAGCGCGCCTATTTTCCCCACCGCGGCGTCATCTCGCTGGTGGTGAAACTCGCCAAGGGCGAACATGTGCAGGTCGCCATGATCGGCCGCGACAGCCTGCTCGGGGCGTTCTCGACCATGGGCGATGCATGCGCGCTGAATACGGCGATCGTGCTGGTTCCAGGCCTTGCATCGGTGGTAGATCTCGACCGGCTCCGGAGCGCCGCCGACCAGAGCAGCACGCTGCGCACCTCGCTGACGCGCCATGGGCTGGCGGTCTACGCCCAGCTCCAGCAGACCGCGGGCTGCAATGCCGCCCATCCGGTGGAGTCGCGGCTGTCGCGCTGCCTGTTGCACACTCATGACCTGTCGGGCGACTGCCGGCTGCTGCTGACCCAGGAGGCCATGGCGCAGATGATCGGGGCACGACGCAACAGCGTCTCGCTGGTCGCCAATACGTTGCAACAGGCAAATTTCATTCACTACAGCCGCGGACACATCCAGATCCTCAATCTCGACGGCCTGCGTCAGACGGCGTGCGAATGCTACGCCACCGTGAAGGCCCAGTACGACCGGCTGCTCGGCGCGCGCTGACCGCCGCGCTCGCATGGTAAACCGCCGGCTAAGGCCGACGCGCAAACACAGGATGTCCTGCTACCGGAACTGAAATTCGAATGCCGTAGACACGGACCATGCCCTCGCGCCGGAACGTTCCGCGCGACAGATGACCCGCGATCAAGGCAGCAAGACCATGTTTGACGTCACCGTCGCGCCCGCGCAGAAGGCGCTCGATGCCGAACCCGCACGTGAGCCGCGCGCCTACGAAGCGCTGGTGCGCGAGATCGGCGAGGACGGCGCCAGTGAAGTGCGCGACGTGTTCTGGAGCGAGACCTGTGCGCGCCTGGAGCTGTTCCGCACGCTCTCGCTCGCACAGCACGCCGGCAAGATCGCACGCGAAGCGCATTCGCTGAAGAGCGCGGCCGGGACGTTCGGCTATGTCAGGCTCGCGGTGCTGGCGCTGACGCTGGAGAAGGCCGCGGAGATGCTCGACGACGTCGAATTCCGCGATCTCCTGGATCGCATGGATGCAGCTTATGCCGCCGCGCGTGCGCAGGAACCGCAGGCCTGAGACGCGATGCATTTGAGACGAAACGTCGTCACGCTTCGGATACCCTTTCAGGCATAGTGTTTTTCGGAGGACCGCCGCGCAAGGCGCACCGGCCCGGGCCGCGCGAAACCCGCCGTACTTCTACGGCTTGGGATTTTTAGAGATGGCTAATCATAGGTGGTGATAGTCGCGGGAAACCAGGAGGGTTTTCCATGTTCACCTACGAGACCGCGGACCAGAAAGAGGTTCGCCGCTTCCGCATCGCACAGTTCAACGGCCGGATGGCGACGGTGAAGGCCGGAGAATCGACGGTGACCGGCTTCGTCCGTTCGGTGCTGGAGCAGGAATCGACCATGCCGCCCCGCTGGACCATCACGATCATCCCGAACGGGCCGAAGGAAGAGATCAAGCCGCTGCGTCCCGCCTCGCGCGCGCGTCCCTTCGCCGAAGATTATTTCTGAGCGCTATCGGTTTTCGGCAAGCGCGCGCCGCCAGCAGCGGCGCCAAGTCCTCAATCGATTGAATGCAGCAGCGCCGCACGGACGAGGTCCGCGGTGTTGCGCGCACCGAGCTTGCGCATCGCCTCGGCACGATGGCTCTCGAACGTGCGCGGACTGATCTGCATCCGAAGCGCGCCCTGCTTGTTCGAGTAACCTTCGCTGATCAGCCTCAGCACCTCGCGCTCGCGCTTGGTCAGGCGCTTCTGCCCCGACAGGCCGACGAGTTCGGCGCTCGGCACGCGCTGGGCCTGCTGTGCGCGTGCGGCCTTCGCATCCGTATCCTCGACGCTGGCCGGGATCGGCAGGCCAGCCTTGTGAGGACCGGCAAGCTGCTTGACCAGACCGCAGACGCGCTCGGTTTGGGCCAGCGCGTTCTCGATCACCCGCTGCAGATAGGCACGATCGCCGGTCACGGGCGCGAGCTGATCGCTGTGATGCTTGATCTCGCCCATGTAGAGCAGCAGCGCAGTCAGGGGGCCGTTGAGCTCACGGGCGATGGCAGCGGCCATTTCGTCGGCGGCCTTGGCCCGGGCGGCGCTCAGGCGGACGAAATCGAGCTCTTCAGTTGGAGCGGCGCTGCTTTCGTACCATTCCGACGGCCGCGAATCGGCGGCCGTATCATTCTGTGACCCCATGTCACTCATTTAGCGGAACCCGGGGCGCTCTGTGGTTAACTTTTTGCTCCGTAAGACTACGGTGATTTTGACAGTTTTGCGCTAAAATAGCGACGCCGGCACAATTTGTGCTTGCGCCGGCCGGCGGATGACCATGCAAGGGTTGAGTTTCTCGCTGAAGTCTTGGGCTAACGGGCCAAAAACGCCTTGACGGCCGCCTTCGCCCGACGTCGCCCCCCGGCTTTTACGGAATAATTAACGGCGACTTGGTTCTCTTAGGGAGGTTGAGAGCGCGCAAATGCCTCCACGCATTGGGCCCGCACGCCCGCGGGAAACGCTGCGAAAGATTGCGTGCCATGAACGAGATCGATCGGCTGTCGGAATTCTTGCAGAGGCTGACGCCGCTGTCGCGCAGCTGTCTGCTCAGCGAACTGGAGCGGCTCGAGCTGTGCGGCATCGACATGCCCGGTTCGGCCGACATTCAGTCGCGCTTGCGCGCCGAGTTTCGCAAGGACGGATCGACCCAGGCGCGCGCCACGAGCCCTTCGCGTTACTTCTTCGCGCCGCTCGAGCTGCTCCTGATCGACGGCGCCCCCGAGCACGCCAACATGGGGCGGATCTCCCGCAACACCCTCACTCCGATCTGGGAGTGGATCTGCCGCGACCTGCTGCCGACCATGGCACGCGACTACATCAAGGCGATCAACGACCAGGTCGCCGCCAACAACCCGAAGGAAGTCCTGAAGATCGCGTCAAACTTCCAGACCAAGGTCATCAAGGTCCTCGAGAACACCCTGGCATCGGCGGAGAGCGCCGAGTTCGCGCGCGGCAAGCTCGCGCAATACACGGCCTCGCGCAGCGCCTTCGACGACGTCAAGAAGATGCAGCTGGTGCTGCGTGCCGGCAACGCGCTGCCGAAGTTCAACGAAAAGCTGCCCGAGAAGATCGCGAAGTTCGACGACGGCCAGGTCGCTCAGATCACCGCGCAACTCGACGCGTTCAAGAAGGCTCATCCCGAAGCCCTGCCCTTCGCGCTGGCGCTGGTGGCAAGGCGCCTGACGACGTCCTGGCAATTGGTGCGTCTTGCCACCAAGGCCGCCGCGAGCAAGAGCGCGGCTGACGTCGCCGCCACGCCCTATGCCTGCGTCGTTCCCATGGTGCTCGACCGGCTCGACGACAAGCGGCTCGCGCTTCGTGTCGCGCTCCGGCACAACCGGGTGCTGGTCGCACGCGACCTGCTCGCCGAGATCTACGACACCGAATACGCGCTCAAGGTGCGCATCGATGGCATCGAGAGTTGCGAATGGGGCGTCCGCCTGCAGCAATTGATGGACGCGATCGCGGCGCTGGTCTCTGCCGAGATAAGCCGCTTCCCGTCCAATGTCGGCCACATTCTCGGCTCTCGCCGGCTGCGCAGCCACGACACGATCGGCGGCAAGCTGACTTATCTGGCCTGGAAGGGACGCGACGCGGTGCAGGACGGCGCGGCGGCGTTTCGCAAATTGATCGGGCAGACCTGATATCGCGCGGCGCGCCTAAAGCGCGATGACAATCGCGCTTTAGGTTGTTGGCTGCGCATGATCTTCTCGGAAAACCGCGGCGCACTTTTCCGGATCATGCTTTAGTGCGCGCGCGGCAGGCACAGGAAGCGATCGAGAAATCGCCCCGACATCACCACCCTGAACCACCAGTACATCAATCGCCGCGTCGTCATTGTCGCAATCCTCGACAGCCCACCACCGGCTGTGCGGAGCAATAGCGCGGCTGCAGCAAGACGCGTGTGATGCGCTTCACATTCGCCGCGGCAGGCCCGGACGCGTTGTCGCAGAACCGTCACGAGCGAAGGCGAAACTTGCGCGCACCGCGCGAGTGCGAATCCGTCCAGCGTCGCCGCCGCTCGCCCACTGCGGACGACGCCGTCGCGATGACGCCTTCGTCGCACACAAGCGCGTGTGCTTCCTCAAGAAGCCGCCGAAAATTAATCCCGGCTGCTCTCGCCGTTGCCTCATAAGGGCACACAGCTTCATTTGCTCACCTCCATCGGCCGGCGAACAGAACGCAACTTGGATCGCGAGACGCATTTCGCGTGGGTTGGCAGGCGTTGCGCGCGTGGTGCTGGGGTATGCGAATTCTTTGCGAAGAATCTGCCGACAAATTAGCTCGAATTGCAGGGCTTAACGTTACTCAAATAATTCAAGCCTGACGTGAAGCTCTCCTTAGTTGAACCCACACTCGGCGTTTAAGAAACCGTCACGGAACGGGAGTGGTGTACGATGAACGATGGGATGGTCGAACTCGTCGGACGAAGGCCTGTGACCTTCGGACGACGAAAAGTGACGCCGCGCGCCTGCGTGGCCGACAGCAAGCGTCACTTGCGCGCTTTCCTTCGCGAAGTGCTCGAGGACCTCGGATTCGTCACCAGCGAATGCGCCAGCGCAGATGAGCTGCAAGCCGTGCTCGCAACGGAATTGCCGGACCTGATCCTGCTCGGCGTCGCCGCCGACGGCATCGAGCCCGGACGATTTCTCGAGATATTGGTGCGCGAGGCATTTGCCGGCAAGGTTCTCGCCGTCGGCGCCCGCGAGTCGATCATCGTCAGGGCCGTGCGCCAGGTCGGCGAGGAATACGGCCTTGCCATGCTGCCGCCGCTCACTACGCCTTTTGCCGCGGAAACGCTGCGCGACCGCGTCGCCATGCTGCTGCCGGAGGAGCCGGCGCCGAGCCCGGCCGTGCATGTCGGCGAGGCCCTGCACGCCGGCTGGCTCGAGCTCTGGTACCAGCCCAAGATCGACGCGCGCACGCTGATCCGCAGCGGCGCCGAGGCGCTGGTACGGATGCGGCATCCGACCTGGGGCGTGGTGCCCCCGGCCTATTTCATCCCCGAACCGCATGATCCGCATTTCCGCGACCTCTCGGAATTCGTGATCGATCGCGCCATGCAGGACTGGCACTATCTTCTGGAGCAACAAAGCCCAGTCGAACTGTCGATCAACCTGCCCTCGTCCTATCTGAAGGAGCCGCGGGCGGTGCGCGATCTCTGCCGCCGCGTGCCGACGCATCCGGCCTTTGGACTGACGGTCGAGATCGACAGCGAGGAGGCGATCCGCGACCTCGATCTCCTGACCGAGGTCGCGCGCGAGATCGGCCTGCACAATATCGGCCTGTCGATCGACAATCTCGGGGCCAACTGGCCGTCGCTGATGGAGCTCGACAGGATACCCTTCGTCAAGCTGAAGGCCGACCGGCAATTCGTCGCCGGCAGCGGCAATGACCGGTTGAAACGCACGGTGTGCCGTCACATCGTCGAGCTTGCGCAGGGTTATGGCGCACGTTCGGTGGCGCAGGGAGTCGAGAGCCGCGCCGACCTCGTCGCTGCCAACGAGCTCGGCTTCGACCTGGTGCAGGGCTTCCTGTTCGGCAAGCCGATGCCGCTGAAGAAGTTTGCGAGGAGCGCGCTGACGAAGACGGTGATGGAGTGAACGTGAGGCCAATGCCTCACGCAAATCGCCGCGCGAAGAACACGCAGGCGACCACGAGGCCGGTTGCGACGATCATGCTCCAGGCGACGGGCTCGTGCAGCAGGAGGCTCGCGAGCGCGAGGCCGAAGAACGGCTGCAGCTGTTGCAATTGGCCGACGCGCGCGATGCCGCCGAGCGCGAGCCCGCGGTACCAGAAGATGAAGCCGACGAACATGCTGAAGATCGAGACGTAAGCGAGCCCGATCCAGGCGGGCACATCGATGCCGCTCCAATCGGCCGGCCAGGTGAGAAACGCGAGCGGCACCATCAGCGGCAGCGCGAGCAGCAGCGCCCAGGAGATCACCTGCCAGCCGCCGAGCCGGCGCGACAATGCGGCGCCTTCGGCATAGCCGAGGCCGCACAGCACGATCGCGGCGACCATCAGGAGATCGCCGGTGAACGAGGCCGAGCCGCCGCCGGACAGAGCAAAGCCGGCCACCGTGGCGCTGCCGAGGACAGCGAACAGCCAGAACGGCGGCTGCGGCCGCTCGCCGCCGCGCAGCACGGCGAAGATCGCCGTCGACAATGGCAAGAGCCCGATGAAGACGATCGAATGCGCGGACGTGATGTGTTGCAGCGCGAGCGCCGTCAGCAGAGGGAAGCCGACCACGACGCCGATGGCGACGATGGTGAGCGAGGCGAGGTCGCCTCTCCGCGGCCGCGCCTGACTGAGCAGGCCGAGCACGGCGAGACCGATCAGTGCCGCGATGACCGCGCGCGCCGAGGTCAGAAACAGCGCGGGAAAGCCGCCGACCGCAACGCGCGTCGCCGGCAGGGACCCGCTGAAGATGATGACGCCGAGAAGTCCGTTGCCCCAGCCGCCGCTTGCAGATGGCATGTCCGTCCCATGTCTTGTCGAGCCGCGACACTCGGCCTTCCGTGGTGGCGAGACCAGCGACAATCCAGTACAATCCTGCAGAACTGTATGGGTATGGAAGGGCGTACACTTTGCCAGGCGAGGCGCAAAGCGGAGGTCGCGGCGGCACGCGGACCGTCGAGGTGATGAGCGCGATCCGCGCCAAGGTTGCCGGCCGCGCGCTCGGCGCCGGCGACCGCCTGCCGTCGATCCGCAGTCTCGCCTCAGCGATGGACGTCTCGCCCTCCACGGTGGTGGAGGCCTATGATCGCCTGGCCGCCGAAGGCCTGATCCGCGCCCGCCGCGGCTCGGGCTTCTATGTCTCGCAGACGATCATGCCGCCGCTTGCGCTTGCCGAAGCCGAGCCGCGGCGCGACCGCGAGGTCGACCCGTTCTGGGTCTCCAGGCAATCGCTCGATGCCGACGCCGCCGTGCCAAAGCCTGGCTGCGGATGGCTGCCGGCGGGCTGGATGCCGGAGGCGGGCTTGCGCCGCGCCATCCGTGCGCTGGCGCGGACGGACGCGGATTTGTTGACCGACTATGGCAGCACGCGCGGCGGAGTTTCGCTGCGCCGGCTGCTGCTCGCGCGCCTCAGTGAGGATTCGATCCAGGCGTCCGTCGATCAGCTCATGCTGACGGGCTCGGGCACGCAGGCCACCGACCTCGTCTGCCGCTTCCTGCTCCGGCCCGGCGAGACGGTGCTGGTCGACGATCCCTGCTACTTCAATTTCCGTGCGCTGCTGCGGGCGCATCAGGCCAGGATCGTCAGCGTGCCCTATACCCCGACTGGCCCCGACCTCGCGCGCTTCGAGCAGATCCTCGGCAGCGAGCGTCCCAGGCTCTACATCACCAATTCGGCCCTGCACAATCCGACCGGCGCGACGATGTCGCTTGCAACCGCGCACCGGCTGCTGACCCTGGCCGCCGCGCACGACCTCACCATCATCGAGGACGACATCTTTGGCGACTTCGAGCCGGAGCGCTCGCCGCGGCTTGCCGCGCTCGACGGACTTTCCCGCGTGATCCGCATCGGCAGCTTCTCCAAGACGCTGTCGGCCTCGGTACGCTGTGGCTACGTCGCCGCACGCGCCGACTGGATCGAGCATCTCGTCGACCTCCAGGTCGCAACCAGCTTTGGCGGCCCCAGCCCGGTCGCGGCGGAAATCATCGCAAGGGTGCTGGCCGGCGGCGGTTATCGCAAGCACATGGACGAGCTCCGGCAGAAGCTCACGCGGACACGCCGCGACGTCGCACGAAAGCTTGGGGCGCTCGGCATCGAGCCCTGGCTGATGCCGCGCGGCGGATTCTTCCTCTGGTGCCGCCTCCCAGGCGAACAGGATGCCACCCAGGTCGCGCGCGCCGCGCTCGAGGACAATGTGGTGCTGGCGCCGGGCAACGTGTTTAGCGTGTCGCAGACGTCCCAGCACTTCATGCGCTTCAACGTGGCGCAGATGAACGATCCCCAGACGTGGGAGGTGCTGCGGCGGGCGCTGAAGACGGCGGCGAAATAGCCAGGACGGCGGCTCGCGGCAAGGGGAGAGAAAGAGGTTGCCGTACGGCGCCGCTGGATTAAGCTGCGAAGCTGTAGATTTTCATCGCTTCCTGATTCCGATCACATCATTCAGCTGAACGACGTTCATGCGCCACTTCATTCTCGCTGCAATTGCCGCGCTCGGCACATGCAATTATTCGGCCCAGGCCGAGACCTTGCAGAAGAAGTTCGGACCCAGTTGGAATTGCAGTTACATCTCGGTCGAACTGCAGGGGCTGTATAACAAGTGCATGGAGTGCGAAAGCCGCGGGGAGCACGTCGCTCGAGACGGCTACGATTCCGGCGTATGCATCAACAAGCTCTCGTTGAGAGAGAATCTCACGACCAGGCCGGACTATGAAAGTCCCCAGGAGCAGGCGATGCGCCTGAACAGCGCGGCCGCCGCCGCTCGCGAGCTGCAGGAATTCCAGCGCTGGCGCAACCAGCGCACGCCGTTGGAATCGGACGTTTCAGGTGACGGCGGCGGGCGCGTGGCTCCCGCCGCCCGGAGGCCGAATGCCTTGCCTCGAGGAGAGCCGGGCCCAACCAGAGAGTCGGGCGTCAGCGGTTCCCGCGAGCCGGGCGGATCGGGCTCGAACTCACCCGTAATTGGCGCCAAGCCGTCCGCGTCAAACGTCAGCGGCCCGACCCATTCGTCAGCCTCGGCGCCTGTCGGGGGCGTGCACGTCGGAGCGGCGCCGACAGGGAAAGAAAGCGACCTGAGCGATCTCAGGCGCAAGGTTCTCAATTTGAAGAAGCCGGATACTTAACCGAAGAATCTTATCGAAGCGGGGACATAGACCTCCATGATGCACAGAGTGCTTGTCAATCGGCGCGGCTTTCTGGCGTCGGGAGCGAGCGCGCTCCTCGCGCAACAGCCCCTGGCCGCGCTGGCGGCTGACAGCGCGTGCAAGGCTCCGCCCGCGACGGTGACCACAGACATGCGGGCTGAAGTCGCCGTTTCGCTGCGCGAAGCGTTGAAGCAAGCCAAATCAGGCGGCTCAAAGCGGCTTACGGGTCTGACCCGGATCGATACCGTCTGCCAGGATGACGACTATCCTGCTCTGCGGCGTTGCCGAGAGGGGCCAGCCGGATCTTTACCTCGACGATCTCATCGTCGCGATCAGGTCGGCCAACAGGAAGTACGGGAATATCGAGCCAGGCATTTCGCTGGACCCGGACAGAAGCCAGACGCCCGGCCTCGACCAGATTGCCGGACGCGACGCGGCCGCCAAGCAACAATATCTGCGCATGTGCTCCCAGCAGCCGCAAATGGTTCGCGTCGATTCCCTTCCCAGGCATTCCCGCGTGACGAAGGTGCTGGTCGAAGCCGACTATCGCATGAAGCAGGTTTCGCAGGGCACGCTGCAATTGCCTGTCGATCCGCCCCTGCCCGGGACGTTCACGCGGCGACTCAACCAGTCGCGGCAGATGCTCCGGGCCGGCACGTCAACGGGCGATTGGAGCAGTCGGCGCCGGTTCTGGTTCGAGCCCGGCAAGTTCGAATATGCGCACGATTACCAAATCGCATCCCTGCAGTCGGCCCAGGTGATCCTCAGCGACGCCGACGCCAACACGGATGCAGGCGCCAAGAACGGGAACGAGGACCCTATCGCGAGGGAGTTCGCCTGCGACTGGACCGCGCGCATGGAGGAGACGATTCGTGCCGAGCCGATCTGGCGCGACATGTACAATATCTACCGGCATTTCGCGATCGCACATATCCTGAAGGAACAGAACCTTCTCACTTATCATATCACGCCGCTGATCGACGCCCATCAGATCGACCACGTCGAATTGCCGGATTCCCTTCCAGGCCTTGGGCGTTGGGAAACCCTCGAAGAAACCAAGGGCAACCGTCGTATGACGCTGGTCTCATCGGTCTGCGGCGGAGTTTCGCTCGGACTCGCGAAACGCGTGACGGGGACCCGAGTCAGCTCTGCAGGCAATTCGCCGTCGCAAATGGCATTGCTGTCGCGCGCGATCCTTCTCTCGCGGCCTGAAAAGACGTCGGTGAGCTGGACCGTTCCGGCGACGGCGCTTCAAGCCGCGTCAAAGTGGTTTGTGGATCGGGAAGAGAAGCGTTTACGAGACGAGAGAGAGGCCGAGGAGCAGAAGCGCAAGGAGGCGAACGACACCAAGATGGGCGCGATGATCCTGGTCGGTTTCGTGGCGACCGCATCGTTCGTGGGGTGGCTGATGAATCGCCGAAACGCACGGCCCCCGGCAATGGCGGCCACGGGTTCGGACCTGCCATCGGCTCCACTCATGAGGATACCCGACGAAGCCAAGGCGCCGACGGCGTTTGCGGGCCTGCGCCGCAACGATCCCTGCCCATGCAATTCAGGAAAGCGCTTCAAGCATTGTCACGGCGCACACGAGGCAGCGTCGGATTCCGACTGAGCGCAAGAACGACGCCCGGCTAGAGCTTCGGTTCTGATTGAATCAGAACCGAAGCTCTAGATTCTTGTTTTGACGCGTTTTCTTCACGCGAACCGGTGTCCACTT
>NZ_LFJB01000037.1:0-13087 GCF_006658625.1 Bradyrhizobium sp. UNPF46 | reverse complement strand
GCGAAGTGGACACCGGTTCGCGTGAAGAAAACGCGTCAAAACAAGAATCTAGAGCTTCGGTTCTGATTCAATCAGAACCGAAAATGTTCTAGAAGCGGGCGCAAAGATCCGCTGCAACCTTCAGGCGCGGTGCTTTTCGTCAAGCCATGCATCAAAGGCATGGTGATTCCCGGACACTTGGCGTAAAGAGCGGCCAGAACAATCCAGCGTGCGGCCGGGCCGATTGCCGCGCACGCCAGCCTCAGGCGCCCCGGCTTGCCGCGCCTGAATTAACCAAGGTTTCCCATCTCGTGTCTCTTCCGGCCCTGACCCCGCCGCTCGCCCAAGCTTTGGCCGAGCGGAACTATGATTCACTGACCCCCGTCCAGCTCGCCGTGCTCGCCCACGAAGCGACCAGCCGCGACCTGCTGGTCTCGGCGCAGACCGGCTCCGGCAAGACCGTAGCCTATGGCCTTGCGATCGCCAAAAATCTCCTCGGCGAGGACGAGCGGTTCGAGCAGGCCGGCGCGCCGCTCGCCCTGATCGTGGCGCCCACCCGCGAGCTGGCGCTTCAGGTTCAGCGCGAGCTTGCCTGGCTCTATGGACATGCCGGCGGGCGCGTCGTCTCCTGCGTCGGCGGCATGGACCCGCGCCGCGAGCAGCGCGAGCTTGCGGCCGGCGCGCACATCGTCGTCGGCACGCCCGGCCGTCTTTGCGATCATCTGCGGCGCAACCGCCTCGACATCTCTGAACTTAAGGCCGTCGTTCTCGACGAGGCCGACGAGATGCTCAATCTCGGTTTTCGCGAGGACATGGAGTTCATCCTCGAGACGACGCCCGAGACGCGCCGCACCTTGATGTTCTCCGCGACGTTCCCGCGCGGCATCGTCGCGCTGGCCAAGCAGTATCAGCATGATGCATTCCGCATCGAGGTTGCAGGCGACGAAGGCGGCCACGCCGACATCGAGTACCGCGCCATCCGGATCGCGCCCGCCGACGTCGAGCATGCCGTCGTCAACGTGCTGCGCTTCTACGAGGCGCCGAGCGCGCTCGTCTTCTGCAGCACGCGCGACAACGTCAGGCACTTGCAGGCGGCACTGCTGGAGCGCGGTTTTGCCGTGGTCGCGCTCTCGGGCGAATTGACGCAGAACGAGCGGACCATGGCGCTGCAGTCGCTGCGGGACGGCCGCGCCCGCGTCTGCGTCGCGACCGACGTTGCCGCGCGCGGCATCGACCTGCCGAGCCTTGACCTCGTCATTCACGCCGACCTGCCCAACGACGCCGAGGTGATGCAGCATCGTTCGGGGCGCACAGGGCGCGCGGGCCGCAAGGGCACGAGCGTCCTGCTGGTGCCGCCGGCACGGCGTCGTCGCGCCGAGCTGCTGCTCAATCTCTCCGGGATCGATGCGGCCTGGGCCACCGCGCCGCAGGCGGAGGAGATCCGCAAGCTCGACCACGATCGCATGAAGGACGTGCTGTTCACCGAGGAGACCACGCCCGACGATCTGGCGCTGGCGCAGGCCTTGCTCGCCGAGCGGTCTGCCGAGGACATCGCCGCTGCGCTGGCGCGGCTCTATCGCGCGCGGCTGCCGTCGCCGGAGGACATCATCGATCCCGGTGAGCGACCCGCCCGGTCACGTGACGATCGCGGTCGCGACAATGTTCGCACGCCGCGCGACGACGGCCGCAGCTCACGCGGCGACGATCGCCCGGCGGGGCCGCGATCGAAGCCAGGCAAATCCTCGCCGCGTCACGGCATGGGAGAGGCCACCGTCTGGTTCCGCGCCAATATCGGACGACGCAAGAACGCTGAAGCGCGCTGGCTGCTGCCGATGATTTGCCGTCGTGGCGGCATCGACAAGGGCGATATCGGCGCCATCAAGATCATGGACACCACGACCGAGTTCGAAATTTCCGAGCGGGTCGCGGAGTCCTTCGCCGTCAAGATCAAGCGTCCGGACAAGGAGGACAATATCCGCCTCGAGCCGATGGCGGGCGCGCCACAGCAACAGGCGCCTGCGGAAGAGCGGTCCCACGCGCCCGGGCGCGAGCGGGACGATGGCGATCATCGCGAACGCCGCGACGAGCCGCGCGAATTCAAGCCACGCGGCAAACCGCCCGGCGAGCGCGCACCTCGTTTCGACGATGCGCCGTCCTTTGCAAAGAAAAAGAAGAATCGCGACAAGCAGGTCCGCGCGGAGCCGTCGGTCACGCCGTGGCCGGTGAAGGGTGCGCCGGGAAAAAAGCCGAAGAAGAAAAAGCATCGCGGCTGAACCGCCGTCGCTCAGTGCGGACGGCAATGATGCCGCCGGATGGCACCGGCGGCATCATCTGAAAGGTCAGGTGTGCGTTCAGCGACCGCCGCCGCCACCACCGCCACCTCCGCCGCCACCACCACCACCGCCTCCGCCGCCGTCGCGCATCGACGAGCTGTAGCGCGGGTCAGTCTGCTTCATGTAGGTCGGCGACGTATCGTTGGTGAGACGAACGACGACGCGGCGTGCGCGGCCCGGATTCTGGGTCTCGGCGATGATGCCGCAACTTTCGAACAGGCCGAACTGGCAGCCGTCGGTTCGGTGGGGCGCCGCATTGGCACCGGTTGCGGCGAAGGCGCTCGTCGCAACGCATGCAAGCAAAGCAACTTTCGACAAAGTGAGCTTCATGGATATTCTCCAGCCTCGGTTCGGCGAGACCGGAACGGCTCGCACATCCGTTCGACGGAGCCCGTCCTGATCCGGTTCGAGAGGGCGGCTTCACGCCCGCGTGAGCCCGCCGGCTGGCCGGGGAGGGACGTTACGTCGCAGTGAGGTCGCGCAGCATATAGGTCGCGCCTTCGCCGTAGGAGGCGAGCTTCGCACGCAGCGCCGCATCTGCGGTAACGGCGCGAAAGCCGAGATGCTCCCATAGCGGCCGGGTGGCGTAGACCGAGACCAGTGCGAGCGTCGCGATGCCGGAGGCCCGCGCCAGCTCCGCAATCCCGGCAATGTAATCGCGTGCAACGCCGCCGCGCCGGTCCGGCAGCACGGCGACATCATGGACGTAGAGGCAGTCCGCATTCTCGGGCAGCCGTTCGAGGAAACCGTCGAGCGGCGGGATCTGATGCTGCGTCCAGGGATGTGCGAGGCCGTAGCCGGCGACCGCATCCTCCGACGCGAGCACGCGGCAGCCGGGAGGATAGAGCTGCATCTTCTCCATGAACACTTCGGGGCGTTCCGGCAGATCGGGATGGATCTGTGCGGCGATCGCAACGATCGCGCGGACGTCGGATACCCGCGCCGGGCGCCAATGCAGCTTGCTCATCTCGATCTGCGGTTCCGTCACATCATCCAGTTTATTCCACCGCGCAGTCGCGCGCAGCGAAAAATATCTTCGTCGCCGTCTTGGGAATAGGACGCTTGGCGCGGCGTCCTACCCCATGCAAGCCAATTGCATGACAGGAGATATCATGACGTCCCCGATCCGCCTCGCGCTCACGCTCGCAATCTCGCTCGCGATCGTTCCCGCCGCCTTCGCCGCACCGCCGACCAAGACCGGCAAGACCGACAAGGGCAACGTCCTCACCGATGCCAAGGGCATGACGCTCTACACCTTCGACAAGGACGCGGACGGCAAGTCCGCCTGCAACGGCCCATGCGCGACCAACTGGCCGGTGCTGAAGGCCGAGGCGAGCGACGCTGCCGGCGACGGCTACACCATCATCACCCGCGACGACGGCTCCAGGCAGTGGGCCTACAAGGGCAAGCCGCTCTACACCTTCGCCAAGGACACCAAGCCCGGCGACATCACCGGCGACGGTTTCCTGAACGGCGCCTGGCATCTGGCGATGCCGTAAATGCGCATCGCGCGCCGGCTGTCGTTCGCGACGTCAGGCGCGCGGTCGCGGCGCTATCTCGGATATTCCAGCTGCATCGCGACGAAGTCGGCCGTGCGCGCCCCGTAGCGCGCATCGATGTCGTGCAGCGTCCGGTCCAGCGCACGCGCCGGCGGCAGGTCGAATGCGGCCGGCGGCGTCAGCTTTGCCGGCCACTCGGCCGCGACCTTGTCGGGCAGGATGCGGAGACCGCCGCGGCTTGTAGTCGGTTCGGCCGCGGCGGCGAAGGTGAGGGCACGCGAGCGATAGGTGCGCGACCACGCATCAGCGACGAGCGCAAGCGAGACCTCGTCGACGCCAGATGTCAGCGCAATGCCGAGCTGCTCGCGGTTCCAGAATGAGAGCGTGTTGGCGATCGCCGTCAGCGCGAAGGGGCGGGTGAACTTGAACGCCGCGCTGCGGTGGCGCGCATCCCAGTGCGCAAGACCGATCTCGCGGGCGACCGCCTCCGCCTTGGCGCGGCCGGCGATGGCCTCGACCAGGGTCAGGGCCATCGGCATGGATGCGGTGATACCGGTCGTGGTCGCAACGCCGCGGTCGACCACGAGCCGGCGATCCGCGACATAGCGGATCGCCGAATGCTTCCGCAGGTCGCGCACGGAATACCAGTGCGTGGTGGCCTGCCTGCCGTCCAGCAGCCCGGTGCTGGCAACGACCATGGCACCGACGCAGACGCCGACGACGATCGCGCCCTTGCCGGCCTGGCTTCTGATCCACTGCAAGGCCGCGGCATCGTCTTCGCGGCTCATCGCGGGCACGATCACGTAATCGGCGCCGTCGGGATGGGCCGCATCGAACTCGGCAATGGTTGCGTGCGGCTGCACTTTCAGCGCGGGAAAGAGCGTGACGGGGCCAGGCTGCGTCGACAATGTGAGGACGTCGGCGACATCGGCCCGCGCGAGGATGCCGTATGGCATCAGATAGTCGGTCGTCTCGGTCATGTCGTTGATGCCGACGATGGCGATCACGGGACGCTTGCGCCTGGGCGGCTTCAGCGCCGCAAGCGTCGCCTCGGTTTCGTCTTTGGATATCGCAGGCGCGGTTCCCTGAGCCGGCGCGCCGGGCAGCAGCAACAGCCAGGTTCCGCCGATGACTGCGAGCAACGCCACGCAGCCGAGCGCGCTCCATGCCAGAATGCGCCAGCTCATGAGATGTCACCCGATCGTCGTTGCTTCTCGCCGCGCGGAAGCTACCCGTTCGCAGCACGATCAGGAATGACGCAGATCCCGCAAAAACGGTCGCGCGCATCGGCGCGATCAATTGTCACGCAGTGGGACCTACCGCAGTCCCTCATACACCATCAGCCCACGTGCGATCTGCAGCTTGCGGATCGCGCGCGGCAGCAGCTTCTCCGGCTGGTGCAGATAGCGCCAGGAGGTGAGGGTGAAGGCCGAAAGCGCGCCGCACTCGTCGTCGAACGGCGCGAGCACGCCGGTCACGCTCACCGGCGTGTGCGGGCGGGCGTTGAAGGGCAGCAGCAACAGCTCGAGATAGGCCTTGCTGCCGTCCTCGCGCGCGGCCGTGACGCCGGCGATCGCACCCAGCGTCTCGTCGGCGACGATGGTCGTGATCTCCTCGATCTCGCTGCGGCTAGCTTCGGCGAACAGCGCCGCAAAGCTCTGGTCCTTGAGGTCGCGCCCCGCCAGCGCGCAGACGCGCGTGCCGGCGACGCGGAAGGGAAAGCCGAGATTGGGCTCGCAGGAGAGGACGAAAATGTCGCCGAGCAGGCCGCGGACGGCGGCCGGATCGATGTCGGCCCTGTCGGGGGCCCGCGCAGCGCCGCGCTTCTTGTCCCAGTACGCGAAGAACGCACGGCTCGACGAATGTTTCATGTCTGAACGCTTATCCCGGGGTGCAACCTCGAAGGGACAGAGCTGTCCCGCTTCAGTGCACCCGCGATCCCCTGTGTTGTTGTGCAGGAGGGGATTTGCAGCGTCCATGCCGCGGGGGCGTTTTCGCCTCCGTTAAGCCGGTCTTTGCGGTGTTAACGTTAAATTAACTATCGGCTTTCCGTTCGCCGCGCCGCTGCTATGGTGATCGCAGTCGCAAGCCTCGCCGCTTTCTCCAGGTTCTCGGCGGGGTCTGTACACAGGGCGTCAAACAGTTTGGCCACGGGCCGGGGAGGGGTGGGGATACACCTTCATTCCCAAGGCGCGGAAAGGCCGACACGGACAGGCAGGGCTTCCCAGGGCCCTGCCTTTTCCTTTTGTGCACTTGCGCAAGGCCGGGAAAGGCGACTATCTGCAAGGGGATCGCTCCGATCGCGCCTGAAAGCGAAGCTGCCTTGGATTCCCCGCCGCACGATTCCTCGCAAGATTCCCAGCCGGGGCTGCCGGCCGCCCAACAGGTCGTCCATGAGGAGGCCCCGCGCGAGCCGATTCTGACGCTGCCTGTGGCGCTGACCGCCTATGTCCTCCTGCTGGCGGTGATCCATCTGCGGGTGTTGCTGCCGCCGGAGCTGGAGAACTGGACCATCGACGTCTTCGGCTTCATCCCGAAGCGCTACGATTCCTCGCTGCTCAATCTGCAGATCCCCGGCGGCGCCGGCGCGAAGGTCTGGACGTTCGTCACCTATTCGCTGCTGCACGCCAATCTGACGCATCTCGGCTTCAACGTGCTCTGGCTGCTGCCGTTCGGCAGCGCGCTGGCGCGGCGCTTTGGCGCCGTCAGGTTCTTCCTGTTTCTCGCGGTGACGGCGGCGGCCGGCGCGCTCGCCCATCTCGCCACCCACGAGCATGCGGTGGCGCCGATGATCGGCGCCTCGGCCTCGGTGTCGGGCGCGATGGCCGCCGCGATCCGCTTCGCCTTCGTCCGCGGCAGTTTCCTGTCGTTCAACCGATCGGATGCCGATACCGCCGCGAGGGTTCCGGCGCTGCCGCTGTCGCGCGCGCTGCGCGACGGGCGCGTGGTCGGCTTCCTCGCCGTGTGGTTCGGCGTCAACATCATCTTCGGCGTCGGTGCAATCGGCGTCGATTCCGAAACCACGAGCGTCGCCTGGCAGGCGCATATCGGCGGCTTCTTCGCCGGCCTGCTGCTGTTCACCCTGTTCGATCCCGTGCCGCGCGTGCGAAGCGATGCTGCGGATGCGTCATCACAGGACGTTTCAGACCGTATCTGAAGCGGCGCTTGCGGCGCGGCCCGAATTCATCCATCATTTGCGCGAAGAATGTTTCCGAAGCGACGGCCCTAGCCGCGCCTCGCAAAGCGCGCGAGCGTGAAACCCGCGCCAAGCAAGACTGTTAGTTGAAGACTCGAAGAACAGGTCCGGACCGCCCACGGGTGGACGGCTCGGATTCAGGGAGGCGACAATGACGGTACGTTCCATTCTCAATACCAAGGGCCACCAGATCATGAGCGTCGAGCCCGACGCGAAGCTGGCTGCCGCGGTCAAACTGCTCGGCGAGAAGAAGATCGGCGCGGTGCTGGTGATGAACCAGAGCCGGCTCGAGGGCATCCTGTCCGAGCGCGACATCGTGCGCGTGCTCGGCGAGCGCGGCGCGGCGGTGCTGGACGAGCCGGTCTCCCAGGTCATGACCCGCAAGGTCGTCACCTGCAAGGAGACCGACACGGTCGCCGAGCTCATGGAGACGATGACGACTGGCAAGTTTCGCCATCTGCCCGTGGTCGACAACGGCAAGGTGGTCGGCCTGATCTCGATCGGCGACATCGTCAAGCGCCGCGTCCAGGAATACGAGAACGAGCAGGAAGCCCTGCGCGACTACATCAAGACGGCCTGATCAGGCCTGCTCGTCCGCCTTCGGCGCGTGGCCCGCGGGCGCCGGCGCCAGCACGTCGATCGCCTCCTGGATCGAGTCCAGCGCGCGCTCGGCTGCGCGCGCGCCGTGGGCGATCAGGTCCTCGGAGCGATGGAAGTCGAACCAGCCGAAATGGCCGACCCGGGGCGAGATCAGCAGGTCCGGCGGATCGCCTGCGAGGCGGGCGCGGGTGATGCGGTCCTGCATGATGTTGAAGGCATCGACCATCACCGAGGAGATGCCCGGGCGCCCGGCGCTGCCGAAGAACTCGCGCTTCATGGTCTTCTCGGGTGAGAACAGGCGCGGAAAGCGCCGCTTGGCGGTCGGCTCCTCGGCCTCCGGCGTAACAGGCGCAGGCATCGCGCCGTGCGAATAGATCGTCGTGGAATGGGTGAAGATGTCGCTGGAAAGATTTGCAGCGATGACGATTTCGGCGCCGAGCGCACGGGCCGCCGAGACCGGCACGGGATTCACCAGCGCGCCGTCCACCAGCCAGCGATCGCCGATCAGGACGGGCGAGAAGATGCCGGGCAGGGCGTAGGACGCGCGCATCGCATTGACCACGCGGCCACGCGTCAGCCAGATCTCGTGGCCGGTGCGGACCTCGGTTGCCACGCTCGCGAACTTGACCGGCAGGTCCTCGACCAGGGTCTGCCCGACCGCCTCTTCGAGGCGGGTCGCCAGCTTCTCGCCGCCAAGCAGGCCGGAGCCGTTGAGGCGGATGTCGAGATAGCCGATGATGTTGCGCATGCCTTGCAGGCTGCGCCCCCATTCTTCGAACGTCTCGAGCCGGCCGGCGGCATGGAGGCCGCCGACCACGGCGCCGATGGACGTGCCGACCACGACATCGGGCACGATGCCATTGGCGAGCAGGGTCCGGAGGATACCGATATGCGCAAAACCGCGCGCCGCGCCGCCACCGAGGGCGAGGCCGATGACGGGACGGCGGGTGGGGCCAAGGCCAATCTTCTCACCGCTCGAGCCGTTTGCGCCGCGCCCCTTCAAGATGTCCAGCACCGAAACTCTCCTACGCCGGGGCCAGGCCCGTATCGTCAGACTAGGCACCGCACTCGCACTCCGCCATCCCGGGCGCGAAGCATGGTTTATGCCGCTTTGGAGAGGGCACCGGGCAGGAGTATGGCGAGGGGCGGTTGCCTCAGGACTAATCACGCAGGCGTCAACTGGGTTCCATCGATCCGGGGACCCGTATTTCCTGGGGTTTCAGAGGCTTGAATTTGCCGCGTTTTCAGTGAAAAGCAGGAGGCATGACACGCGGGAGTGACGGCATCATCGGATGGCGGCGCAGCGGCAGGCTGCTGCCGGCGCTGATCCTTGCCGCGTGCCTCGTTACCTCAGGCCAAAACACTGCGCAGGCGCAGCTTTTCTCCGATCGTCCGCCGCCGGTACCCCCCGCATCGGTGCCCGACCCCGGCGGCGCCATCAATCTGGCTCCGCCCGGCGGGCCGGGCGCCGGTCCCCCCAGCCTGCCGCCGACCCTGATGCAGCCGGCGACTCCCAGCATGCCGCCGCCCGCGGTCTCCACCGTGCCCCCGGCCGCGCCGCTCAATGCCGCCGTGCCCGGACAGGGCGTGCTGTCGCTGACCGCCAAATACGGCAAGGACACGCCGCCGATCACCAGCGGCCTGGTCTGGCGCGTGTTCGCCGACCGTCCCGACGAGAACGGCACCTTCAAGCTGATCCGCGAAGACCGCAACGCCACGCCGAACATCGTGCTGCCGCCCGGCAATTACGTGGTGCACGTCGCCTTCGGCCTCGTCAGCGCGGTGCGCACCGTCAGCCTGAAGGCCGAGACCGACCGCGAATCCTTCGTGCTGCCGGCGGGGGGCCTGCGCATCGAAGGCCGCGTCGGCACCAGCCGCATCCCGCAGAACCAGATCTCGTTCGCGATCTACAAGGGTAGCCAGTTCGAATCCGGCGAGCGCGCCTCCCTGGTGCCGAACGTCGCCGCCGGCGACGTCGTGCTGATCCCGGAAGGCACCTATTACATCATCTCCAACTATGGCGACGCCAACTCGGTGGTGCGTTCGGACATCCGCGTCCAGGCCGGCAAGCTCACCGACGTCACCATCACCCACCGCGCCGCCGTGATCACGCTCAAGCTGGTCAGCGACAAGGGCGGCGAGGCGCTCGCCAACACCGCCTGGTCGGTGCTGACACCCGGCGGCGACGTCATCAAGGAATCGATCGGCGCCTTCCCGCGCGTGGTGCTCTCCGAAGGCGAATACCGCGCCATCGCCAAGAACGAGGGCAAGGTCTACGAGCGCGGCTTCAACGTCGTGAACGGCGTCGACGGCGAAGTGGAAGTCGTCGCGCGCTAGGGCGGCGCGGCTGCCTGCCGGATCAAGTCCGGCTCGACGTCAAATGGCGGCTTCTCACTGCGCGCATCATCGTGCATCTCCTGTTACCGCTTGCCGTCAATTGCGAGGCCGACAGCCGATCTTCGCGCTCTGTGTACGGTATTGAATACGGGTAGCGGCGAAGCAATTGCCGTTCCGGGCCGAGCAAACACCGCTGGTCAACGCTTATTCCCCGCGCGCCGCACGTTCATCACAGTCGGTGCAAGATACTTATTTCCGATCATCAATTTTATTCTCTTTCCATCCCGCTGCGTTATATGTCGGGCATCCGTCTATTGGAGGAGGCCGGAGCAGGCTCGTGGGTCTGCGGGACCGGCAAGGAGCAGGGGACCAAGCTCGTCGGCATGTTCGAAGTGATCCTCACCAGGCGCAAGCGGTTTGGTTGGCGATGGCAGGTGTGCGACCAGTCCGGCAAGATCTTTGCCGACGGCTTCGAGCGCACCCGGCCGTCCGCCAAATATCATGGCGAGCGCGCATTGTTCTTCCTGTTGTCGCAGGCCCATCTGCACAGCCGCTCCGCAGCGTCCAGCGAGGACTAGCGGCGGGCCCTTCCCGTAGCCCGGATGGAACGCAGTGCAATCCGGGACGCTGCACCTGGTCGGACAAAACCCGGATTACGCTTTCGCTCCATCCGGGCGACCAGATCAGACGTCGACGACCAGCTTGCCCTTGGCGGCGCGATCCCTGATCAGCGCATAGGCTTCGCCGATATTCTCGAGCGTGAAACGTCTCGCATCGACGAGCGGCACGAGCTTGCCGGCTTCGGCGAGGCGCGTGGCCTCGGTCATGATCTCCCCGTGGTGCGCGCGGCCTTCGCCCGACAGCAGCGGCAGCAGCGTGAAGACGCCGGAATAGGTGGCGGCGCGGAACGACAGCGGCGCGAGCGCGTGCGTCCCCCAGCCCAGTGCGCTCACCACATGGCCGAAGCGCCGCACCGCTTCAAAGGAGGCGTCGAGCACCTTGCCGCCGACGGTGTCGTAGACGATGTCGAAGCCGCGGCCGCCGGTATGGTGTGCGACATAGGCTTCGACCGGGCTGTCGCGATCGACGAACACCGCGCCGAAGCCTTCGATGGTGGCGCGCTGCGACGCCGAGCCCGTCGCGAACACGCTCGCCCCGAAGGCGCGCGCGATCTGGATCGCGACATGACCGACGCCGCCGGCGCCGCCATGGATCAACACCCTCTGGCCCGCCTTCAGGCCCGCGCGATCGATCAGGCCTTCCCAGGCCGTGATGACGATCAGGGGCAGGGCGGCCGCCTCCCGCATGCTGAGATTGGCGGGCTTCAATGCGAGCAGATCGGCATCGACCGCGGCGAATTCGGCCAGCGATCCCTGCACGCCGCCGACACCTCCGGTCATGCCATAGACCTCGTCGCCCGGCTTGAACCGCGTCACCTCGCGCCCGCTGCGCTCGACGATGCCGGCCAGATCGATCCCGGGAATCGCCGGCAGCGGATGGCGCGCATGCGCGGCCGTGCCGGCATGGATCTTGGTGTCGAGCGGATTGACCCCGCTGGCCCGCACCCGGACCAGCACCTCACGCGGACCGACCTCGGGCGTTGAGATGGTCGAGAGCCGCAGCGACGTGTTGTGAGCCTCCAGCACGGCCGCTCGCATCGTCGATTGTGTCGTCATGATCGTCTCTCTCCGTTGTCGGCCTCCAATATGTCCATGAATTTTTGCATGAGAAGGAACAAGGTTGTACGATCGTCGTGCGTTTTTGTATGAGGTTGTCCGATGGATTGGAGCGATCTGCGCATCTTCCTGGCGATTGCGCGCGAGGGCACGCTCGGCGCGGCCGCACGCAAGATCGGCCAGACCCAGCCGACGATGGGACGGCGGCTTCGCGCGCTCGAGACGGCGTTGGGTCAGACGCTGTTCCAGCGGACGGCGGATGGCTTCGTGCTGACCGACGAGGGCACCGCGGTGCTGCGTCACGCCGAGCGGATCGAGGACGAGGCGCTCGCGCTTCAACGCCACGCGACCGGCGCCGAGACGCAACTCGACGGTGTGCTGCGCCTGTCGTCGTCGGATTGGTTCGGCACGGTGATGCTGTCGCCGGTGATCGCCGCATTCGGCAAGCGTCACCCCGCCGTGACGGTGGAGCTTCTGACCGATGCGCGGCTCTACAGTCTGCCGCGGCGCGAGGCGGATCTGGTCTTCCGCATCAAGCCGTTCAGTGAGCCCGAGGTGATCTCGCGAAAGCTGCTGCACGTTCCCTACGCGCTCTATGGCAGGAGGGGCAGCAAGCCGCCGCGCGCCGGCGACGGCAGCGGCGTTCGCGTCGTGACCATGAATGCCGAGTTCGCCGACATGCCGGACGCGGTCTGGCTGAAGCGCATGCTGCCGCATGCGGACGTCGCCTCGCGCAGCAACAACAGGCAGGTGCAGGCCGAGCTTTGCGCGCGCGGCGGCGGCCTTGCCGTGCTGCCACGTCCGCTCGGTGACAGCGATCGCCGCCTGGCCGCGCTCGACATCGGCACGCCGCCGCCCGGCCGCGACACCTATGTCGGCTATCATCGCGATCTGAAGCGGCTCGCCCGCCTGCGCGCGCTGCTCGATCTCGTGATCGAGAAGCTGGCCGGCTAGGCTCGATCCGGGCGACGACACCATCCCTTGCGGTGCCCGACGGGCAAAACACCCAAGATGCCGGTCAACGCGGGTCGACAAAAATATTCCACTTTACCGAAATTCGGAAAGGGCGTATGTGTCGCCGCAACCCGGCCCTAGGAAGAGGGGCGTATCGCGATCGTCACGAACGCGGGCCGGGCGGCGGTGGACGCCGATGGTATCGGCGCGATGAGGTTTTGCAGGGCAGGCAACTGTGAGCAAGGCCGTCGCGCACACGACCGGTGCGATCGGCGTACGGCGAAATCGTGTGGTCCTGGCGCCCGGGGTCTGTGCGCCAAGTCTTGTGGTGATGTGTGTTGCTCAACCGGGCGTGCGCATCAGCCATCCGCAAGGCGACGGGGGCAATAGTGCAACGCTCCCCGGGGAGAGCACGACATAAGCCGTCAACCCACTGCGCAGGGAAGGCCGGGATGTCCTGGCTACACCTGTATGCCGCTGTGCAGCTTCTTGTCACGCAGGATTCGCACAGTG
>NZ_LFJB01000094.1:0-13974 GCF_006658625.1 Bradyrhizobium sp. UNPF46 | reverse complement strand
CGGCTCACGGCGTCAAGCGCCAAGGACCCAACGGCTTCCCGCCCACCATCATTATGACAGGCTTTTCAGACACAGGGACCCAGGAGGCTACACGGATTGCTGATGCATGGGCCCCGGCTCTGCAGCGCATCACTCGCCGGACGATGCTTCGCATCGCCAGGGGAGCGCTGCGCTGCGTCCGGGGCACGAGAGACTGCTGTTGACCGATTGACACGCCTTCGCCTTCCCGCGGCGCGTTTCGCCCGAGTTTTGCGCTTCTCGTCACGCCCTCCTGGAGAAAAGGGCGCAGGGAAGGCCGGGCGCCGGCTGGCACCCGCGGTCCGCTGCGCGAAATGCACACGCAGGAAGAACCGCACAGCAGCATACAGGTGACGCCGAACGCTCGGCCTTCCCTGCGCGATGGTCGGACGGCTTATGCCGTGCTCTCCCGGGAGCCGAACTTTCCCTCTGGCCTCCCTCGCCTCACGGAATTCACCGACATGGCACCGGTTGGCGCCATGTCGCCTCCGCAAGACTTGACCGTAGCAACGACGGCCAGGACCACACGGTTTTGCCGTACGCACACGGCGCCGTTCGTACAACGCGGCTTGCGAGAAGCTCACGGGGATCGGCTCAATCCATCACCCCGCCCTGCGTCCCGCATCCGCGACGGCTCCAAGGCGTCCACCGCAACCTGATCCGCGGCTCGTGACGACGTACGACCGCCCCTCTTCGCCGGATCAGGATAGGCGACATCTACGATAAATCCGAATTTCTGTAAAGTAGAATATTTGCCAGCGAACCGATTGACCCAGCAATTGCTGTTTCGCCCGACCACGACGCAAGCCCTTGGGGTGAGCTGCTTCAATTCGTCGTCGTCTTGCCGCCGCGCATGGACACGAGCTTGTCCTCGCGAAACCGGAGAATGAGCCATGCGGTCTCATCGAAGCCGTTTGCGAGCTTTCCGTCGTGAGAATACACCATCCCGGCAGCTTCCGACTTCGACGGCGGTCCCAGCGCCGTGACGACCTCCGAACGCGACATACCCAAATGCAGCTTGCCGTCGAAGACGAGGGGCGCGAACTTCTCCGGGATGACGGCGCAATCGGTCGGGGTCTCCGCGTCCTTCTCGGTGAGCTCTTCAACGATCTCCGTGACGCGGTGGTCCGGACCGCCCATCTCTCCGCTGGACACGACCCATAACCGATGCTGCGCGCGCCTGTAACACAGCCAATAGATGCTATCTCCAGCGTCGCCCTGGTGTTGGATGGTTCCTTCGCCCACGGCTTTGCGGACCGCGCCGAGCGGCGTCTCCTCGAAGCGGCCGGCGAATGCGCCCAGCGAAAAGCGGATCGCCAATCTCTTCGCGACCGTCGACGGCACGCGCTCGAACGCATGTTCGTGGAGTGGCGGCGGCGGTGTCCGCGCGGAGCAGTGGTCCGCTGGAATCGCGAGAAGCAGAAGCAGCAAGAAGAGCGTCTTTTTCAACCGCATCGGCCCACAATTTCCGTACGTGGATCGGAGCGGCAGGGATAGCCGATCGCTATTCCCCGGACACTCTTCCGACCTTGGTCGGGTTCACACTTCAAATGGTTCATCCGCGAACCCGGGCAGCTTCCGGTTCGGGCAAAGCCAGCAAGGCTCTCAGCGCGCCGCATGATCGCCGGCCGAAATCCGCTTCAGGGCGCAAGCCGGGTGAAGACGTAGTCGCGGCTCTTGGCGCGGGCTTCGTGACAGCCCCAGCAGGTGCGGTGCTGGGCTTCATCGACCGGCTTGCCGCCGACAAAGCGGCCGAAGCCCCAGCCGCCGGTCGTCGCGTATTTCCGGGAGTCCTTGACCATCACCTGCACGGTGGTGGCAGCGCCCGGGATCGTCGCGGAGGCGAACTCCGGCGACTGCTTTCGCTTCCAGGCCCGCTTGACCAGGATGGTGCCGTCGGGGAACGGCAGCTTGCCGGCCTGATACGCATCGATCGCGGTCTGGTTGCCGACGACGGCGCGAAGCTCGTCGAGCGGCGCGGCCTCTTCCGCCGGCGCGATCAGCTCCCACTGCTTGTAGCCCGGCGGAATCGTGACGCCGAAGATCGGCGAAGCGTCGGCTCTGTCGACCTGCGCGGGCCCCTCGGCGAGCGCGATCGAGACCAGATTGGGAACGCAAGTCAGCAGAACGACCAGCAGCAGCACGGCCAGCGTGATCGCCGTGACGTAGGAACGCTTGTTCTTTTCAGGTTCGATCAATGTCATGACGTTTCCTCGGGCTGGAGGCGCGGCACATCCTCGGTCCAGCACGCCGGACCGAGGCATCACAGCGATGATCAGGTGCCATCGGCGTCGATGACCGCCTTGGCAAAGGCTTGCGGTGCTTCCTGCGGCAGATTGTGACCGATGCCGCCGGTGATCAGGCGAAACTCGTAACGGCCCGAGAACTTCTTGGCATAGGCGCTGGGCTCGGGATGCGGCGCGCCGTTGGCATCGCCTTCCATCGTGATGGTGGGAACGCTGATCACCGGGCCGGCCGCGAGTTTCCTTTCGAGCTCGTCGTATTTCGCCTCGCCCTGGGCAAGCCCGAGCCGCCAGCGGTAATTGTGGACCGTGATCGCGACATGATCCTTGTTGTCGAGCGAGGCCGCGCTCCGGGCGAAGGTGGCGTCGTCGAACTTCCACTGCGGTGAGGCGAGCTTCCAGATCAGTTTCGCGAAATCGTGCGTGTACTTCTCGTAGCCGGCGCGGCCACGCTCGGTCGCGAAATAGAACTGGTACCACCATTGCAGCTCGGCCTGCGGCGGCAGCGGCACGTTGCCGGCAGCCTGGCTCGAGATCAGATAGCCGCTGACCGACACCAGCGCGCGGCAGCGCTCGGGCCACAGCGCGGCGATGATGTCGGCGGTGCGCGCGCCCCAGTCGAAGCCGGCGACGACCGCCTTCTTGATGTCGAGCTTGTCCATCAGCGCGATGATGTCGGCGGCCATCGCGGCGGGCTCGCCGTTGCGCGGCGTCTCACTGGCGAGGAATTGCGTCGTGCCATAGCCGCGCAAATGGGGGATGATCACGCGATAGCCGGCCTTGGCCAGGATCGGCGCGACGTCGACGAAGGCGTGGATGTCGTAGGGCCAGCCGTGCAGCAGGATCGCCACGGGACCGTTCGACGGCCCCGCCTCGGCATAGCCGACATTGAGGACGCCGGCATCGATCTGCTTGATCGGGCCGAAGGACGCGGTCGATCCGGATGATCGCGGCGCGTCGGTTTCGGCGCGCGCAAGGTCGATCACGCCGAGGCCGACGGCGACGGTTCCGGCCGCGAGGCCGAAGAACGTCCGGCGATGCTGGTCGATAATCTCAATCATGATTGCTACCTCTCGATGTTGATGATGATGCGTCAGATCAGCGCGACGGTGACGTCGATGTTGCCGCGAACGGCCTTCGAATAGGGACAGGTCTGGTGCGCATCATCGATGATGCCGCGTGCGGTCTCGCCGTCCAGGCCCGGAAGACTCACATTGAGGCGCGCCCGCAGCGAATAGGCGCCGTCTTCGAGCACGAGATCGATTTCGGCATCGATCGCGCATTTCCTGGGAAGCTCGATCTTCCGCTTGCGCGCCGCGATCTCCATCGCGCCTTCGAAACACGCCGACCAGCCGGCGGCGAACAATTGCTCGGGATTGGTGCCGCTGCCCGCGCCGCCCGGCGGCGACAGCTTGACGTCCAGGCGGCCGTCCGAGCTGCGCGAGCTGCCGTCGCCGCGTCCGCCGCTGGTGTGGGTCCTCGCCGTATAGAGTGTCTTTGCCGCCTGCGTCATCGGGAAGCCTCCTTGCCGTCACGGCACTGACTAGCAGCGGATGCGGCAGCAAACCCGTTTGGACTTGTGAGAAATTGTGAGGCCGTGCCTTGCAGCCCTCACAAGGCCTGCGTTCGCGGCCTATGTCGATGCAGGCACGGCCTTGCTGGATCGCGATCATCTGGCTATCGGGTCTGTCGAAGGAACCAGATTTTCGCCATGACTGAACCGGCCGTCCTCGCGACGGGAACCTTGTCGTTCGGGCCATTCTCCGTGTCGCCACATGAAAGGCTCGTGACGCGCGACGGCGTGGTGCTGCCGCTCGGCGCGAAAGCGTTCGACACGCTGATGGCGCTGATGTCGCGGCCGAACGAGGTCGTCAGCAAATGGGACCTGATGGCGCTGGTGTGGCCGGGCCTCACGGTCGAAGAGGCCAGCCTGCGCTTTCATGTCGCGGCGCTTCGCAAGGCGCTCGGCGACGGCAAGGACGGCGCCCGCTACATCACGACGCTCTCCGGCCGCGGCTATTGCTTCGTGGCGCCGATTGCGCAAGCGGATGGCACGTCAGCGCAACGCCCCGCGCCGCGACCGGAACTGCCGCCCGTGAAATTGCCGAACCGGTTGCAGCGGATGGTCGGACGCGACGATGCGATCGCCGCCGTCTCCGACAAGCTCGTCACCTCCCGCTTCGTCACGATCGCCGGCCCCGGCGGCGTCGGCAAGACCGCGGTCGCCGTGGCCATCGCCCACGATCTGCTCGAGACATTTTCGGACGCCGCGCACTTCGTGGACCTTGCCGCGCTGAGCGATCCCGATCTCGTGATCACGTCGATCCTGCTGATGCTGGGCTTGCCGGCCCAGACCGACGATCCCCTGCCCGCGCTGCTGGCGCATCTGCGTGACAAGCGGATGCTGCTGATCCTCGACAATTGCGAGCACGTCATCGCAGCCGCCGCGCCGCTGGCAGCGGAGATCTTCCACGCCGCACCGCACGTCCATATCCTCGCCACCAGCCGCGAGGCGCTGCGCGTCGAGGGCGAGCAGGTCTATCGCCTGGCCCCGCTGGCCGTTCCACCCGACGGTGCCGCGCTGACGGCCGCCGCGGCACGGACTTATCCGGCGCTGCAATTGTTCCTCGAACGCGCCACGTCCGGCGGCGCGCAGATCGCGCTCGATGACGCCAACGCCCCGGTCATCGCGAGCATCTGCCGCAAGCTCGACGGCATGGCGCTGGCGATCGAGCTCGCCGCCGGCCGGGTCGAGGCCTATGGCCTCACGCAGACCGCCGCACTGCTGGACGAACGCCTCAACCTGCTCTGGCAGGGCCAGCGCACCGCGCCACCCCGGCAGAAGACGCTGCAGGCCACGCTCGACTGGAGCTACGGACTGCTCTCGGATCGCGAACGGATCGTGCTGCGCAGGCTCGCGATCTTCGCCGGCCATTTCACCCTCGACGCGGCACTCGAGGTCGTGCCGGATGCGCGCGTCGATCACGCCCATCTGTTCGACGCCGTCGACAGCCTCGTTGCCAAATCGATGGTCGCGCCGCGCCCGATCGGCGCCATGATGCGCTACCGCCTGCTCGACACCACGCGCGCCTATCTGCGCGAGATCGAACCCGACGACGCGGCGCTCGCCGCCCGCCATGCGACCTATTACCGGCGATGGCTGGAGCAGGCCGGCCTGTCATGGGCGACGACGCCGAGCGCGGACGAACGGGCGGTGCACTTCTCCGCGCTTCACAACGTGCGCGCCGCGCTCGACTGGTGCTTCGGCGCGAACGGCGATCCCGGCATCGGCATCGCGCTCGCCGCCGCCGCGGCACCGATCTTCCTGGCGATGTCCTTGCTGATCGAATGCCGGCGCTGGTCGGAACGGGCGCTGCAGACGATCACCCCCTCCTCGCGCGGCAGCGCCGAGGAGATGCACATCCAGGCCGCCCTCGGACTGACCTTGATGTTCACCCGCGGCGGCAGCGAAGCGGCGCGCAGCGCCTTGAGCCGGAGCCTTGCGATCGCCGAGGCGCGCGGCGACGAGGTCAACCAGCTCCAGCTGCTCGGCCGCATGCATATCTTTCACGAGCGGATGGGGGAGTTCGACGCCGCGCTCGGCTATGCGCAGCAGAGCCTCGCAGTCGCAAGCTCGCTGGGCGATACCGCCTCGATCGCCCTCGCCCATTCCCTCCTCGGCGTCTCGCTGCATCTGGCAGGCCGGCATCACGAGGCGCTGAAGATGCTGGAGGTTGCCTGGCAGGGACCGGGCACGGCGCGAATCAGCACGGTGTACGGCTTCGATCACCGCAACCGGGCCGGCATCACGCTGGCCCGCGAGCTCTGGCTGCAGGGACGGCCTGCGGATGCGTTGCAACTGGCGCAGCAGACGGTCACCGAGGCCGCGGAGATGGATCACCCGATCACGCTCTGCATTGCGCTGATCTGGGCGGTCTCGATCGCGCTCTGGAGCGGAGATCTCGATGGCGCGGAGGCGAACATCGACCGCTTCATCGCGCATGCCAATTCGCGCTCGATGGGCCCCTATCTCGCCGTCGGCCGCGGCGTCAAAGGCGAGCTGGCGATCCGGCGCGGCGATGCCGCCGGCGGCGTCGAGACGATCCGGACCTGCCTGCGCGAGCTCCACGAGGCCGGCTACGAGCTGCTCACCACGACCTTTGACATCGCGCTGGTCCAGGGCCTGCTCGCGCTCGGACGGATCGAGCAGGGCGCGGAGCTGATCGACGAGGCCACTCGCCTCGTCGATCGGAGCGGCGATCATCTCTACATGCCCGAGCTGCTGCGGATGAAGGGCAGGGTCCTGCTGTCGTTGCCGGAGCCCGATGCAGAGCAGGCGGAAGCCCGCTTCATGCAGGCGCTGGATTTGAGCCGCCGCAATGGCGCCAAGGCATGGGAACTGCGGGCCGCGATCGACCTCGCCGGCGTCATCGCCGAACGCGGCCGGCGCGACGAAGCCAGGCAATTGCTTCAATTGGCGCTCGAGGGTTTTGCGGAGGGCTCGGCGACGGCGGATATTCGAGCCGCCGACAGCCTCCTCGAGACGCTATAGCCGGGGCCTCCGCACCAACTCCGTTCACCCCGTCGGCGTGCCCTGCTTCCACTGGCCGCCGGCGATCTTCGCCGCGGCGATCACGGCCTGGGTGCGGCTCTCCACGCCGAGCTTTTGCAGGATCGCCGATACGTGCGCCTTGATGGTGGCCTCGGAGACGCCGAGCTCGTAGGCGATCTGCTTGTTGAGGAGGCCCTCCGACAGCATCATCAGGACCCGGACCTGCTGCGGCGTCAGCGTCACCAGACGGTCGCGCAGGCGCGTCATGTCGGGATCGGCGGCTGCCGACAAATCGGTGTCGTTGGGAACCCAGACGTCGCCTTCCATCACCTTGAGGATGGCATCGCGCAGCGTCTCGACGCCGAAACGCTTCGGAATGAAGCCGGACGCGCCGAAATCGAGCGAGCGGCGAATCGTCGCGCTGTCGTCTGACGCCGAGACGATCACCACCGGGATCGCCGGATATTGCGCGCGCAGATAGATCAGACCGGAAAAGCCGGAAATTCCAGGCATCGAGAGGTCGAGCAGGATCAGATCGACGTCCGAGGTCTGTTCCAGAAGCTTGGTCAGATCCTCGAACGATCCGGCTTCGTCGATTCGCGCGGAGGTCAGCACGCCCGCCACCGCCTGTCGCAGCGCGTCGCGGAACAGGGGATGGTCATCGGCAATGACGAGATGGGTCGAGGGAGCGTTCATCGTTCTCTTGCTGTCGTTCGCAGGCCGGCGGACCGATCCCGGATGTCTCAATTCTTCCCCGAGCGGCCGTGGCATGCAAGTACACATTATCCCTTTGCCGCAAAGGGGTTAATCCCCAAGCCTCCGTGGCCTCGTGCCGGCGCATGATACCGGACGTCAGCTGCGCGTCAGTGCGCAAGGCCGAAAGTCGTATTGGGGCCGGTTTCACGGCGATGTTACTTTGGCAGCCAAGACCTGGGTTGATCCGGCGTGGCCGGACATCCGGGGCGCGAGGAAACGCATTTCGGGGAGCGACTCAACATGTCGACAATGGCTGTATCTCAAGCAGGCGCGGGAGGGATGACGAAGGACGAACGGTTCGTCATTCTCGCCTCCTCGCTCGGTACCGTCTTCGAGTGGTACGATTTCTACCTCTACGGTTCGCTGGCCAGCATCATCGGCGCGCAGTTCTTCTCGGCCTATCCGCCGGCAACCCGCGACATCTTCGCGCTGCTGGCGTTCGCAGCCGGCTTCCTGGTGCGTCCGTTCGGCGCGATCGTGTTCGGCCGCATCGGCGACATCGTCGGCCGCAAATACACCTTCCTCGTCACCATCCTGATCATGGGCCTGTCGACCTTCATCGTCGGCCTGCTGCCCAACGCCGCCACCATCGGCATCGCCGCTCCGATCATCCTGATCGCGCTGCGCCTGGCCCAGGGCCTGGCGCTCGGCGGTGAATATGGCGGCGCGGCGACTTACGTCGCGGAGCATGCTCCGAACGGCAAACGCGGCTATTACACCTCCTTCATCCAGACCACAGCAACGCTCGGCCTGTTCCTGTCGCTGCTGGTGATCCTGTTCACCCGTTCCGCGCTCGGCGAAACGGAGTTCGCGGCCTGGGGCTGGCGCATTCCGTTCCTGGTCTCGGTGCTGTTGCTCGGCGTCTCGGTCTGGATCCGGCTCCGCCTCAACGAGTCCCCGATCTTCCAGAAGATGAAGGACGAGGGCAAGAGCTCGAAGGCGCCGCTCACGGAAGCCTTCGGCAACTGGCAGAACGGCAAGCTCGTGCTGCTCGCGCTGCTCGGCGGCGTGATGGGCCAGGGCGTGGTCTGGTACACCGGCCAGTTCTACGCGCTGTTCTTCCTGCAATCGATCCTGAAGGTCGACGGCTACACCGCCAACCTCTTGATCGCCTGGTCGCTGCTGCTCGGCACCGGCTTCTTCATCGTGTTCGGCATGCTGTCCGACAAGATCGGCCGCAAGCCGATCATCCTCGGCGGCTGCCTGATCGCGGCGCTGACCTTCTTCCCGATCTTCAAGATGATCACCACCAACGCCAACCCGGCGCTGGAAAAGGCGATCGAATCGGTCAAGGTCGAGGTGGTGGCCGATCCCGCGGGCTGCGGCGACCTGTTCAACCCGGTCGGCACTCGCGTCTTCAGCGCGCCTTGCGACACCGCACGTGCCTTCCTGTCGCTGTCGTCGGTCAAGTACTCGACCACGTCGGGTCCGGCCGGTTCGGGCGTGAAGGTGATGGTCAACGGCAAGGACGTCGCCTACGCCAACGCCAAGGACGGCAACCCGGCAGTGCTCGCCGCCGTGCTGGCCGCCGGCTATCCGAAGGCCGGCGACGCCGGGATCGTGAAGATGGCGCATCCGTTCGACATCTTCCGTCCGCAGGTGGCGGCGATCATCGGGCTGTTGTTCGTGCTCGTGGTCTACGTCACCATGGTGTACGGCCCGATCGCAGCGATGCTGGTCGAACTGTTCCCGACCCGCATCCGCTACACCTCGATGTCGCTGCCCTACCACATCGGTAACGGCTGGTTCGGCGGCCTGCTGCCGGCGACCGCCTTCGCCATCGTGGCCTCGACCGGCGACATCTATGCCGGCCTCTGGTATCCGATCATCTTCGCCTCGATTACCGTCGTGATCGGCTTCTTCTTCCTGCCCGAGACCAAGGACGTCGACATCAAGGCGACCTGATCGAAAGCAGCGATCTCAACCAACACGAACCGGCCGCGGCTTCCCGCGGCCGGTTTTGTTTTGGGAGTCTTGTCCTGATGCGTTGTCTTGACCCGAACCCGCGCCCACTTCGCTCGAGAACACTCTACTGATTGCTGCCGACGAACTGCAGCACCACTTCGCGCCGGTGCGGGCGCTTGCGATGCTCGATCAGATAGATCGCCTGCCAGGTGCCGAGCGCGAGCCTGCCGTTCAGGACCGGGATCTGGAGCGAGGCGCCGGTCAACATCGTCTTGACGTGGGCCGGCATGTCGTCCGGCCCCTCGGTGTCGTGGGTCCATCCGGCATTCTCCGGCGCGAGCCGGGACAGCGCGGTCGTGAGATCGACGAGCACCGAAGGATCGGCGTTCTCCTGAATCGTCAGCGAGGCCGAGGTGTGCCGGATGAACAGCGTCAACGCACCGTCGCGCGCGTGAACCTCGTTGATGAATCTTGCCGCTTCGGCGGTGAGATCAGTGAAGCCGTGGCCGGAAGTCTGCACCGTCAGCAATGACGAAGCGATGGTGGTGGCCTGCACCGAGGATGGCGCCGAACGGGTGACGGATCTGGCTGATGTCATGGTTGGTCTCTCAACTCGGAAAACTGCCGGAGGGTGGGCAAAGGCGCACTTGCGCCGTGCCCACGATCTTCCCCGATCATTGAAAGGTGGTGGGCACGCTTCGCTTTAACCCACCCCACGGCAGCTCAACGCGGGGAGAGCGCGGACGGCTGATCAAATCTTCCCCGACACGTCCTTCTGCACGCGGTTGGCCATGTCGATCAGCCGCCGCCAGGCCTTTTCCAGAAACGACATCACGCGATCGACGTCCTGGTCGCTCGGCAGCGGGATCTCGATCTTGCGCTCGCCCTCGGCGGCCCGAGACTCGGCGTTTTTGGGCTCGGCTTTCTTCAACGGGTCGGATTTCGGCAGCGCCTCGTCGATCTTGCCCGACACCGTCGGCCCCGCCGCGAGCTGCCCTTTCAGCTTCTCGACCTCGGCCTGGAGCCTGCCGATCTCGGCGTCGAGTGCGGTCCGTTCGTCGGGAACGGCGTAGCAGGCCCAGCCGGCGCCGTTCCTGCTGCAGGTCGAAACCGTGCCCGTGCGCGTGTCGAGCCGCAGCACGCCCTCGGGGATGGGCGTCATGCTGTAGCGGCCGTTTTCGCCATCGGGCGCGGATTGTGCCGCCACGATGCCGCCGCTGACGGCCATCGCCGCGGCGAACGCCGCCGCCAGCCAGGATGTTGTGGATGATGTCACTGGTCTCATCGCGCTCTCCGCCACGACGTCGGGGTGGCACTCCCGCAAATTCTACACCCCGGCGAGGTGATCCGCCGCCCAAAACACCCGCCGGACATGAACGATCCAGCCATCCCCATTGATCCCGGCAGCGCGGCGAAATGGCGACCGTGTCCGCGGATCACGAGGCGAGCTGCTGCGGTGCGGCGTCACGCTGTGTGCAGCGCTGCCGTGCGCGCCGATATCATCAAATAAATCAATGGCATAAGCGAAAGAGACGCAATCGTGACTTGGCTTGACTTGATTATGGGCCATCAGTATGGTCCGCGCGGCTTTTGAGGGTGGCGGGCGCAATTTCCATTCAGCCGCGGCGTTTCGGGTCTTCGTTGCATGACACAGGGCACGGGACACGGCGAGAATGGAGATCGCGATAGATCGTCCGAGGAAGCTGCGCTTTCCGAACGGCTCGGAAGTCTCGATCAGCGGTTGTCCGAATTTCGCGACCGCCGGATCAAGACCGAGCAACCCGCAGGTGACGGTGGAGACGGAGCGGCCAGAGCCTCGGCGATGGCGCTTGGTTTTCGGTTATCCTCCGAGTTGGTCGCCGGTGTCGCTGTCGGGGCGGGGATTGGCTGGGGGTTCGACCGCTTGCTGTCGACGTCGCCTTTCGGATTTATCGTGTTCCTGCTGCTCGGCTTCGTGGCCGGCGTGGTGAATGTGGTGAGATCGGCGGGCGCGGGTCAAAACAGGCGCGGTGGTTCTTAAGGCAATCCCACCAGGAGAGGAATGATCGTGCCGGTTCCGCCGGTACGGGCCGGCCCGGCCGGCAGACCGAGACCCGCCGGCATCGCCCGGCAGACCAAGAGATGCCGCGCCGATGAAAATCGATCCGATCCACCAGTTCAACATCGAGCCTCTCTTCACGATCGGCCATATCGGCAATCAGACGATCGCCTTCACCAATTCGTCGCTCTACATGCTGGTGGCAGTTGCGATCATCTCGCTCCTGATGCTCGCCAGCGGCACGCAGCTGGTTCCCGGGCGCCTGCAGTCGGTCGCCGAAATCTCCTACGAGTTCGTCGCCTCGACCATCCGTTCGACGGCCGGCTCGGAAGGCATGAAGTTCTTCCCGCTGATCTTCTCGCTGTTCATGTTCATCTGCGTCTCGAACCTGGTCGGCATCATTCCCTACACCTTCACGATCTCGAGCCATCTGATCGTCACCGCGGGGCTGGCGCTGCTGGTCTTCTTCACCGTGCTGATCTACGGCATCGCCAAGAACGGCGTGAAGTTCTTCAAGATTTTCGTTCCCCACGGCGTCCCCGGTTACGTCCTGCCGCTGGTCATGTTCATCGAGGTCCTGTCGTTCTTCCTGCGGCCGGTCTCGCACAGCATTCGTCTGTTCGCCAACATGCTGGCCGGCCACATCGCGCTGAAGGTGTTCGCGGGCTTCGTCGCCATGCTGGGCTTCTCGCTCGGCGCCATCGGCTGGGTCGGCGGCGTGCTGCCGCTGGCACTCACGATCGCGCTCTACGCCCTCGAGATTCTGGTCGCGTTCCTGCAAGCCTATGTGTTTGCGATCCTGACCTGCATCTACCTCAACGACGCCATTCATCCGGGACACTGAGCGGTCCGGGGAATTTCCACCCACAACCCCATCTTTCTTCCAAGGAGTCTAAAATGGATCCGGCAGCAGCAAAACTTATCGGCGCGGGCATCGCGTGCATCGGCATGGGCGGTGCGGGCGTCGGCGTGGGCGTGATCTTCGGCAACTACCTCGCCGCAGCCGTCCGCAACCCGTCGGCCGCTCAGGGCCAGTTCGGCAACCTGATCTTCGGCTTCGCCGTGACCGAAGCGCTCGGCATCTTCTCGCTGCTGATCGCGCTGCTTCTGCTGTTCGTTTTCTAAAGAACGACTTCTTTCGCGCCGCTTCATCCGAAGCGGCGCGTGACAGCAACAGGAGTACTCCATGGCCGAGAGTCATGGCGGGGCAAAAGGTCCGGCGGCGGGCGCTCACACCGAAGCCGATGGCGGTCATCACGGCGGCGGTTTTCCGCCGTTCGAGAGCAGCACTTTTGCTTCGCAGCTGGTGTCGCTCGCGATCTTCTTCGTCCTGCTTTACGTGATCGTGTCCAAGCTCGCTCTGCCGAAGGTCGGTGGTGCGATCGAGGCGCGTCAGAACAAGATCGAGGGTGACCTCACTGAGGCGCAGAAGCTGAAGGATCAGTCCGAGGCGGCGCTGAAGGCCTATGAAAGCGAGCTCGCCTCGGCGCGCACGCGAGCACAGGCGATCGGCAACGAATCCCGCGACAAGGCGAATGCGCAGGCTGACGCCGAGCGCAAGGCGCTGGAAGAACAATTGGCGGCCAAGCTCGCCGAGGCGGAGAAGACCATCGCCTCGACCCGCGCCGCCGCCATGAGCAACGTCCGCGGCATCGCGGCCGATGCGGCAGGCCAGATCGTGCAGCAGCTCACCGGCGTCGTTCCGGATGCGGCCTCGGTCAATGCCGCCGTTGACGCGTCCTTGAAGGGTTAGTCGATATGTTCTTCGATCCGGAGACTTGGGTCGCCGTCGCCTTCGTGATCCTGATGGTCGTGTTCGGCTATCTCGGGGTCTTCAAGTCGGCGATGACCGCGCTCGATCATCGCGCCGCCCGCATCAAGGCCGAGCTCGACGACGCCCAGCGCCTCAAGCAGGAAGCGGCCAAGGTTCTCGCCGACTACAAGGCGCGCACTGCCTCGGCGGAACGCGAGGCCGCCGAGATCATCGCCAACGCCAGAGGCGAAGCCGAGCGCATCGCGACTGAGGCCAAGGCGAAGGTGGAAGACTTCGTCGCCCGCCGGACCAAGACCGCGGAGGGCAAGATCGCGCTCGCCGAGGCCCAGGCGCTGGCCGATGTCCGCGCCGCAGCCGCGGAAGCCGCCGTCCAGGCCGCCTCCACGATCCTGTCGCAGTCGGTCAAGGGCCAGGTGGCCGACGACCTGCTCGCCAAGGGCATCAACGAAGTCAGGCAGAAGCTGAACTGAGGGCGTCGCCCTCACCAATCAAAAAAGCCGGCGCGATGAGCGCCGGCTTTTTTTGTTGAAAGAACTTCGTGTCCCGGACGCGGCGCGGCATGAAATGACGCGACGCAGAGCCGGGACCCAGTGTGTCGCGGCATGGGCCCCTGTGTCTGAAAAGCCTGTCATAATGATGGTGGGCGGGAAGCCGTTGGGTCCTTGGCGCTTGACGCCGTGAGCCGGCT
>NZ_LFJB01000104.1:0-14253 GCF_006658625.1 Bradyrhizobium sp. UNPF46 | reverse complement strand
CGATGATCGCGAGCCTGCTCGGTCCTGACAACCGGTGGATGACGGCTCAACGCATCGAAGTATCCGGCGGACAGACCATCTAAGACTTACTGATTCTGGGCTTTGAGATCGCCGGGCGTCCTCCGGGATTCCCGGTGAAAACTACGCCAAAGGTTGGGCGACTGATCAACCAGAATAGTCGCTGGTCAAGAAGCGCATGGCTGCACTCGCGAGCTGCAAAGAGAAGCGGAATGGGGTCGTTCTTGGAACAATGATCCGACAGTCAATACACCGTGAACCGCCAGCTCAAATTGGCGACGCTGCGGTTGCATCCATTCAAGGATCTCATGGGCCGCCACCGGTCAGATTCATCGGAGGTGGCTTCGTGCAAGAATGCCGTCAGCAGACTATGCCGCCGGCAGCACAAACGAAAAAGTCGCGCCGCCTTCCGGGGCGTTCGCTGCAAGGAGCTCGCCGCCGTGCTCGCGCACGATGCCATAGCTGATCCACAGGCCGAGCCCCGTGCCTTCGCCGACCCGCTTGGTGGTAAAGAACGGTTCGAAGATATGGCTGATGTGATCCTTGTCGATTCCCGGACCGTTGTCCGAAATCCGCAACGAGATCTCGTTGCCCTCGCGTGCAGCCGAGACGACCAACCGGGGCAATTCGGTGCCTCGCATCGCGTCGATCGCATTTTCCACGAGATTGACAATGACCTGATGTAGTTGGCCCTCGTTACCGGAGATCCAGAGCTCCGGTTCGAGCTCCATCTGCAGGTCGATGCGTACCTGCTTGGTGCGGACGGCCCACAGCACGGCGGTGTTGATCAACCGCTCGATATTGACGCGCTCGACCTCACCGAGCTTGCTGAAGGACAGCCGGCGGAGGTTCTTGACGATCTCGCTTATGCGCACCGCACCCTCCATGGTGCCCTCGATCAACGGACCGAAATCCTCGAGAACATCGTCGATCCGCAGGCTCTTCTTCAGCGCCGCGAGGTCGCTCGCCCGGCTCTTGCCGTGAATCGCGTCAAGATAGGCGACGATGGCAGCGCGGTAGCGTATCAGGGTGTGGATGTTGCCGTAGACGAAGCTGATCGGATTGTTCAGCTCGTGCGCGACACCGGCGACGAGTCGGCCGAGGCTCGCCATCTTCTCCTGCTCGACAAGTTGCCGCTGCGCGCGCTGCAATTCATGATGCGCCTTGTGCAGCGCCTCATAGGCACGGCGCAGCTCGCCGATCGGTCGGCCAGTCAGAACCACCCCGATGAAACGGCCGCGATGATCGTGACGCGGGGAGCTGTTGATCGCGAACAGATCGGTGCTGCCGCCATCCGTCGAGAATCTCAATTCGCCATCGACGACGTCGGACGCGCCGCGCGGCTTCAGGAGCGGCACGATCTTGGCAGCGTCGGCAGCATCGATGACGTCGGCGATGTTCTTACCCACCACGTCCTCGACGCTGCGGCCAAGCGCATGCTGGAATGCGGAATTGACCTGCTGCACCAGACCCTTGGCATCACAGACAACGAGGATGTCCGAGACGGACTCGATGACGTTGGTGACAAAGGCCTGCGCTTCCTCCAGCTCCGCATTCTTGTGCTCGAGGTCGACCTCATAGCGCAACAGGTCGGAATAGACCTCGTCCATCTTGCGGATGACTTCGATCCAGGCGCCTTCGCGCTCGCGGTCGAACTCGATCGCGCCGCCGCTGGTGACCAGCGTGAGAAGCGAATCCGGTTCGATCGCTTCAGGAGAATGCGTCGCCTTTGGCATTTTTTCTCAGATCATACCTAGACAGCTTGTTCCTGAGTCCCACCCGTGACAGACCCAGCTCGCTGGCGACTCGGCTGATATTTCCGTCGTACCTCTCCAGGCAATTCATGATAACCGACTTCTCGAGATCCTCCACTTTATCTTTCAAGGACGCCGATCCGTTCGACTTGCCGTGGGCCGGGATCGGCGCGGATCGCCTCCCGCTGCGGCGCCCCAAGAGCGGCGGGGCGCGCAGCTCGTCCTGGTCGGCAAGGACCGCCATGCGTTGGATCTCATTCTGGAGCTCGCGCACGTTGCCCGGCCAGTGATATTTTGCGAATTCATCCAGTGCCGAACGCGCGAAGCGCAGGCTCGGCCGGTTGAACGAGATCTTGACCGCCGACAGCACACCCTCGGCGATCAGTGAAATATCCATCGGACGCTCACGCAGCGCCGGCATGTGCACCGGGAATGCAGCGAGGCGATAGTACAGATCGCGCCGAAAGCGGCCGGCTTCGACCTCGGCCTCCAGGTCGCGATTGGTGGCCGCCACCACGCGCACGTCGACCTTGCGCACGCGCTGTGCACCGAGGGGGCGGATCTCGCTCTCCTGCAGCACGCGCAGGAGCTTGACCTGGAACGCCGGCGACGTCTCGCCGATCTCGTCGAGGAAAATAGTCCCGCCGTCGGCGACCTCGAACAGGCCGATGCGATCCTGATAGGCGCCGGTGAAGGCGCCCTTCTTGCAGCCGAACAGTTCGCTCTCCAAAAGCTCGTCCGGCAGTGCGCCGCAGTTCTCCACCACGAACGCCTTGTTGGCGCGCGCCGAGCCGTAGTGGATGGCGCGCGCCAAAAGCTCCTTGCCAGTGCCGGACTCGCCGGTGATCAGAACCGAGATATCGTAGTCGGCGGCGCGCCTGCCGAGTTCGATCACGTTGTGCATCGGACTTTCCGGCGAATGCACGATACGATCGAAATCGTGGAGCTGCTTGGCCACCCCGCGCTTGACCGAGACGACCTTCTTGATGTGACCCGACGTCGCCTTGACGTCGACGCCGGCGGTTTCCGTCTCCTTCTGCAGCCGATAGAGCTGAACCGCCTCCTTGACGATCTCGATCAGCTGCTCCGGCTGCCAGGGTTTGGTGATGTATTGATAGATGCCGGCCTCGTTCAGTCCCGCGATGATGTCCTCGGAGTCCGAATAGCCGGAAATGATCATCCGTACCGGATCTGGCCAGAGCTCGCGGACGCGCTTCAAAAAGCTCACGCCGGATTCATGCGGCATCCGCTGGTCGCAGAGGATCGCGTGGACGATCTCGCCCTCCAGCAGCTTCTCCGCATCGGTCGCGTTGCCGACGCAGAGCACCTCGAAATCCTCCCTGAGCACGCGCCGGAGCGCTTCCTGCGAGCGGACCTCGTCGTCGACGACGAGAATGGTTCCCTGAATGCTCACGATGGCACCGCCATGCCAATGGGCCGCCCAGGCGCGCGGGCTGACCGGTGACTTGCGATGGTCAACGGCGTGCGCGATTTCGGGACCTTGTGAATGAAGTTGTAGCGCGCGACGTGGTAGCTCGGATCGAAGCCGTAGAAATTCAGCTTCATCTGCCGCAGTTCCGCGTCGCGATAGGATTGCAGGGGCTTCTCGGCTTCATCGGCTGCGCGACGCTGCTGCTTGGCGGCTAGGCGCATGGCAAGCCCGGCATCCGACGCCATGGCGGCGCCGCGCCGTACGAGGCTTATGTCGGCAAGTTCCTCGCCTGATAACACGCGATCGACGATGCCGAGGCGCCGCGCTTCCGCCACCCCCATCGGGAGCCGGCATTGCGTGATCCGGGTTGCGTTCGCTGCGCCCGCACGGCGCGGCAACAGATAAGTCCAGTATTCCGAGCCGTAGAGATTGCCCATGTCCTTGTAGTGCGGATTGAGGACGATCTGGTCGCTTGCCCAGACCTCGTCGGCGGCGAGACTGAGGAACACTCCGCCCGCACCAGCGTTGCCGCGCATGACCGAGACGACCAGGCGATCGGTGGTCTCGATGATCGCGCGGGCGAGATCGTCGATCGCATTGATGTTGCGCCAAGACTCGTCCGCGGCGCTTTCGGCCGCCTCGATCTCGGCAAGATGGATGCCGTTGGACCAATAGTCCTGGCCGCCCGTCAGCAGCAGCACCCTGGTCGGACGCGCCAGCGCGGCGCTATAGGCGCCGAGCAGGGCTTCGCAGTCGCCGGTGCTCATGGCGCCGTTGTAGAACGAGAATGCGAGCTCGCCCACCTGGCCATACTCGCGATAACGTATCGGGGCATAGCCGCAACCGGGCCTGTGCGGCAGCTGCGCCGCCTCCTCCGCGAAGATCTTTGCCGCGGGCCGTTTCAGGCTCCTTGGCGCTAGCCGCCTGACGTGGCCGATCCAGACCGCACCATCGATCGTGGCTCGCGCAAGCGCGCCGTCGCATTGCGCGACGACGGTTCCGGGCACGCCGGAGATCTCGTGCGCTTCATGCGCGTCGAACAGCCTGACGTCCTGGAAGAACAGGCTGTCGACGAGACCCGGCATGCCATCGGCGCTGCGGATCTTGCGCAGGATGGTCGCAGTGGTGTCGACTTGCCAGTCGATCGCTCGGTCCGCCTGACGGCACGGTCCACGCGTGCGAATGCGCGGGTCGTCCGCGCGTAACGGCTGCGGAGCAGCTCTTCCGGCTCCGATCGCCGCGACGGCTTCGAGAACCGCCTCGACGGCGCTCGATGTCACCTCGTCGCGGTAGATGCTGGACTTCGCGGCGGACCGCATCGGAAAGGTACGAAACGCCCAGACCGGACCGGCATCGAACTCACCATCCGCCTGCAGCACCGTGACGCCCCATTCGCTTGCATCTTCGAGAATGGCCCAGTCGAGCGCAGCCGGACCACGGTCACCGGGGGGTCCGGGATGAACGATCAGGCAGCACACGCTGCGCCAGATATCGTCTGGAATCGCTCGCTTCAGGAACGGCGCGATCACCAGATCCGGCCGATAGAGCGCCACGCTCTCGCGCGTGACATCGGCATGGATGTCGAGCTCGACCGAGACGTGGTGACCTCGCTCCCTAAGCTCGACGTGGAGCCGCTGCGTCAGGCTGTTGAAGGAATGCGACAGGAGCAGAATGCGCATCGTGGGCCTCAGCAGATACGGGGTAGTTGCTCGCCCGACAACCAGTCGACAATTCGGCCGCCGCCAAAGCTCGTTGCCATCTGCACGAAATGATGATCGTCGGCAACGGCCTCGCCGATGTCGGCAGCCTCCCGGCCAAGCGGGTGCGCCCGCATCGCGGCCAGCACCGCACCAGCAGCCTCCGACGCGACGATCGCGACCAGCTTGCCCTCGTTGGCGACGTGGAGCGGATCAAGTCCAAGCAGTTCGCACGCCGCCGCCACCCCCGGCTTCACGGGGATCGCCTGCTCGATGAGATGGAAGCCGAGGCCGGACTGCTGGGCGATCTCGTTCAGCGTAGCCGCGAGTCCGCCGCGGGTCGGATCGCGCATGAGGCGGATGCTGCGACCACCGGCTTCGACCATGTTCGCGACGAGACCGTTCAATGACGCGGAGTCCGAGACGATCTCGGTCTCGAAGGCAAGGTTCTGCCGCCTCGACATGATAGCCACGCCGTGATCGCCGAGCGTACCCGATATCAGAACCCGATCGCCAACACGCGCATTTTCGGCCGAGAGATCGAGCCCGTCGGGCACGACCCCGACGCCGGCGGTCGAGATGAACAGGCCATCGGCCTTGCCGCGCTCGACCACCTTGGTGTCGCCAGTGATGATGTGGACGCCGGCCATGCGCGCGGCTTCCCCCATCGACTCCGCGATCGTCTTGAGGTCGGCGAACCGAAAGCCTTCCTCGATGATGAAGCTCGCCGAGAGATAGAGCGGCCGTGCACCGGCCATGGCGATGTCGTTGACGGTGCCGTGCACCGCGAGCGAGCCGATATTGCCGCCGGGAAAGAACAGCGGCGAGACCACATATCCGTCGGTCGTCATCACCATGCGCCCGGCGCCGACGTCGAAAGCCGACTGGTCGTTGCCGCGCGCCAGCCATTCGTTGCCGAAAGCCTCGTGGAACAGGCCCGAGATCAATTGCGCCATGGCACGGCCACCCGAGCCGTGGGACAGGTCGACGCAGCCGTTCCTGATGTCGAGCTTGCGCTGGTAGGCCTTCATGACGCCCGCCTCTGCTGGTGATCCCGGAAGCGGCCGTAGGTCCAGTGCGCGGCGCAGGCCCCTTCTGAGGAGACCATGCAGGATCCCATCGGCGTCTCCGGTGTACAGACGGTGCCGAACAGCTTGCAGTCGACCGGCTTCTTCACGCCGCGCAGGATGGCGCCGCATTCGCACGCGGGATTGTCGTCGGCATGCAGCTCGTCCATGTCGAAGCGGACCTCAGCGTCGTATTTGGCGTAGGCGCGCTTCAGCTTCAGTCCGCTATAGGGAACCTGTCCAAGACCGCGCCATTCGAACTGGTCGCGTAGCTCGAAGATGTCGGAAACTTCTTCCTTGGCGCGAAGATTGCCGTCGCGGTTCACCGCGCGGCTGTATTGGTTCTCGACCTCATGCCTGTGCTCGTTGACCTGCCGCACCAGCATGAGAATGGCTTGCATCATATCGAGCGGCTCGAAGCCGGAGATCACAACCGGCTTGCCGAACTCCTCGGCAAAGAACTCGTAAGGAGCGGTGCCGATGATGGTCGAGACATGCGCTGGCCCGACAAAACCGTCGATCTCGACCCGGCCGATATTGCGGATGTCGGGGCTCTCCAGGATGTTCTGCATCGCCGGCGGCGTCAGCACGTGGTTGCAGAACACGCTGAAGTTCTCGATCTGCTTTTTCTCGGCGAGCCGGATCATGACCGCTGTGGGCGGCGTCGTCGTCTCGAAGCCGATGGCGAAGAACACGACCTCGCGCCCGGGATTGTCCGCGGCGATCCGGATCGCGTCGGTCGTTGAATAGACCATGCGGATGTCGGCACCGCGCGCCTTCACCTTCAGGAGCGATGCGCCGTGCGAGCCGGGCACGCGCATCAGATCGCCATAGACGCAGAGGATAATGTCCGGCCGCTCCGCAAGCCGGATCGCCATGTCGATGCGCCCGGCCGGCAGCACACAGACCGGACAGCCGGGGCCGTGGATCATCCGCACGTTCTTCGGCAGCATGTCCTCGAGACCATAGCGCGAGATCGCGTGCGTATGGCCGCCGCAGAATTCCATGAAGCGATAAGGCTTGTTCGGATTAGCCTCGTTGCGGATCGCCTTCGCGAGCCCGAGCGCAATTTCCTTGTCGCGAAACTCGTCGGCATATTTCATGACGCGGCTCCTTCTCCCGCGGCGCTGAGCTCTCGCAACAGTTCGAGCGTCCGCCTGGCCTCCTCCGGATCGATCTTGGTCAGGGCGTAGCCGACATGGATGATCACGTAGTCGCCGACGGCAAGGTCTTCGATCAAGGCGACTGATATTTCCTTGCTGACGCCGTCGATCGAGACAATCGCCATCTCGTCAGGGAGGAGCTTCGTGACCTCAGCAGGTATCGCGAGACACATCAGGCGGTTCCTTCCAGGCCTTGCTGTTCGAGGAGTTGCAGCGCCGCGATCCACGCCTGACCGAGGCTGAGACCACCGTCATTGGGCGGCAGCTGCCGCGGCCGCAATGGAGAAAGGCCCGAGGCGATGCAGCCGCGCTGGATCTCGTCCGTGAGAATCGCATTGAGGAAGCAGCCGCCGCTCAGGGTGACGGTCGTGATGCCGGTTTCGCGCGCCGCTCGACCGATCCAGTCGACGCAGGCCGCCGCAAAGGTGCCATGAAACAGCTCGGTGCCGTGGACCGGATCGAGGCCCTCGATAGCAAGGTGCGCGAGCAACGGGACGAGAGACAGCATCCCGTTCTCGATGGTCCAGCCGTCCTCCGCGATCTGCGGCGTGCGAACGCGCGCTTCCAGCTTCATCGCGGCTTCGCCCTCGTAGCTCTGGACCCGGCAAAGGCCGAGCAGTCCCGCCGCTGCGTCGAACAGCCGGCCGGCGCTGGTCGTCACCGCCACGCCGCCTTGCGCGAGCATGGCGGCCAGATGCGCAGCCTGCGGCTCTGCCGCAAAGCGCGTCGCAATCGTCTCGCCACGTTGCAGGACATGCAGCACGCCTGCGGCCATGCGCCAGGGCTGGCGCGCGGCGCGATCGCCGCCCGGCATCTTCAAGGGCGACAGATGTCCGAGCCGCCGGAAGCGCGCGCCCGCGCAGAGCAACAGCTCGCCGCCCCAATTGCCGCCATCGCTGCCATGGCCGAAGCCGTCGAGCACCAGCGCCAGTGCCGGTCCCGCGACGCCATGTTCCGCCATCACGGAGGCCGCATGGGCGTGATGGTGCTGGACCGCGATCAACCTCTTTCCGCTCGCCTCGGCAAAACGGGTGGAGGCCATGTTCGGATGTAGGTCATGAGCCACGACGACCGGCTCGACATCCAGCGTCAAGAGCAGGTGCTCGATGGTCTCCTCGAAGAAGCGGATGCCTCCCGCGGTGTCGAGGTCACCGATATGCTGCGAAACGAAGGCCTCGTTGCCGCGCGTGACCGTCACCGTCGATTTCAGCGCGCCGCCGACGGCGAGGATCGGCGGCACCGACCGCGCGAGGCGAACCGGCTCGGGCACGTAGCCGCGGGCACGGCGGATCATTTGCGTCCGGCCGGCAATGACTGCGGCCACGGAGTCGTCGGCACGGGTGACGATGTTGCGATCATGGGTGACGACGAGGTCGGCGATGCCGGCCAGCATTCGTTCTGCCTGGCGATTGTCGGTCAAAAGCGGCTCCCCGCCGGGATTGGCGCTGGTGGCGACAATCACCCAGCGCCCATCGGTCCGCGGATGCGCCGATTCCAGCGCTTCGAAGATCAGGTAATGCAGCGGGACGACCGGCAGCATGACGCCGAGGCGCGACAATTCAGGTGCGATCGCGGGCGCGAGACGATGGCGCGACGTCATCAGTACGATCGGCCGCGGCGACGTTTCGAGCAACGCCAGCTCGGCGGCGGCGGCGTCAGCGATGTCGGCAACCGTGTCCCGCGACGCAACCATAACCGCAAACGGCTTCTGGTCGCGCTGCTTGCGCTGCCGCAGCCGCAGTATGACCGCCTCGTCGCGGGCATCGCAGAGCAGCTGATAGCCGCCGAGCCCCTTGATCGCGACGATCCCGCCAGCGGCAATCGCCGCAGCGATGTCCGCGCACCCGTGGCTGAGCTTTGGGCCGCATTGCGGGCAGGCGATCGCCTCGGCATGGAAACGGCGGCTCCTGGGATCGGCGTAGTCGCCGGCGCAGGCCCCGCACATGCCAAAGCGCTTCATCGCCGTGGTCTGGCGATCATAGGGCAGCCGCTCGGCGATCGTGTAGCGCGGGCCGCAATGGGTGCAGTTGACGAAGGGGTACCGGTAGAAACGGCTGGCCGGGTCGAACAGTTCGCCTAGGCATTCCGGGCAGGTCGCGGCATCGGCGACGATGCGTGTCGACACCCGCCCCTGTTCGCTGGTGCGGATGCAGAACTCTTCGCTCGCCACCGCGCCGACCGGCTGCACCGAGATCTCGTCGATCCTGGCGAGCGGTGGCTTTTCCAGCGGCAGCGCCAAGACGAAGTCGGAGGCGCGATCGCCCTCCACCTCGATCACGACGCCGTGGGGATCGTTGGCGACGAAGCCGCCGAGGCGATAGCGGGTGGCAAGGCCATAGACATAGGGGCGAAAACCAACGCCCTGCACGGCGCCGCGCACATGCAGGCGCAGTCGCCGTCCATCCTGTGCCGTGGCTTCGCCGCCCATCATCACTCCGCTGCCGTCATCGCGTTGGACGCCGTCGCCGCCATCCGCTTGCGGATCCAGGCGTAGAACGCCGCAAAGCCCTCGCCGGTGCGCGCCGACACCGTCAGCACCTCGATCTTCGGGTTAACCCGCCGCGCATATTCGACCGTCTTCGCCAGATCGAAATCGAGCACGGGCGCAAGATCGATCTTGTTGATCAGCATTAGGGACGAGGCTGCGAACATGTCGGGGTATTTCAGCGGCTTGTCCTCGCCCTCGGTGGTCGAGAACACCACGATCTTGCAGGCTTCGCCGAGATCGAACGCCGCCGGGCAGACCAGATTGCCCACATTCTCGATGAAGAGAAGACCGCCGTTCAGCCACGGCAGCCGGTCATAGGCCTCGCCGACCATGGCGGCATCGAGGTGGCAGCCCTTGCCGGTGTTGACCTGGATCGCCGACACGCCGGTCGCGCGAATCCGCTCGGCATCGTTAGAAGTCTGCTGGTCGCCTTCGATCACGCCGATCGAGCAACTGGACTTCAACTCCGACACGGCGCGGACCAGCAGCGAGGTCTTGCCGGCGCCGGGGCTGGACACCAGATTGAAGGCGAGCACCCCATCGGCGGCAAAGCGGGCACGGTTGTCGGCTGCGAGCCTGTCGTTCTTGCCGAGGATGTCGCGCTCGACCTGGATGATGCGGTCGCTGCTCATGCCGGCGATGGTCTGACCCGCCCGGTTGGCGCTGCGGTCGAGCAGACCTGCGTCATCTGGGATGTGATCGCATGCGTCGCCGTGCTGATGGTCATGGTGGTGGCCGTGACCGTGGTGATGATGGTGACCATGGCCATGATCGTGATGATGATCATGCGTGTGTTCGATGGATGCCTTGCCGTCGCTGCAGCCGCAGACCGTACACATCAGTCGACCTCCAGTTCCCTCACACGCATCTCTTCACCGCCCGTCACCTGCAATTGATAGCTCCCGCAGGACGGGCACGGCTCGTAACGCTGATTGATCTCGACGCTCTTCGAACAAGCCATGCACCAGGCCGTCCCGGGCGTCTCGACGATCTCAAGCCGTGCGCCTCGCGCGATGCTTCGTGCCGCGATGGCCTCAAAGCAGAATTTCAGCGCTTCCGGCGCGACGTGGCTGAGCACGCCGATCTCGAGGCAGACGACTTTCACCTTGGCGAAAGCGCGCTCGCGCGCTTCCTCCTCCACGATTCCGATGATGCCTTCGCACAGCGCCATCTCATGCATGGCCGGCCTCGCGAAAGCCGAGGCTGAAGCCGACGCAGGGATCGAACGAGCCGACCAGTGCGCGAACCGCATCCTGCCCCTGCCGGCCGGCAGCGAGAGTCGCGCCCTTGAGGTTCCGGACCAGCGGCCCATGCGCATGGAAATTCCATTCGGTCGGCGCCAGGAATTCGAAATTGACGATCCGGCCCTCGCCGTCCAGCGCGACGGCGTGATAGAGCCGGCCGCGCGCGCATTCGACCGCAGCCGCGCCCTTGCCCGCGCCAAGCCGATAGCTCGCGACCACGCCCTCCTCGAGATCGGTGGCGCCGTGATCGAGCCAGGCGCAGAGCCGCCCGATCTCGGCAATACGTGCCTTCAGACGCGCAGCGGGGTCGCCCGATGACGAGGACATCTCCTTCCGGCGCGCGCTGCGCGCCCAGACGCCGGTTTCCGGAATCCGGCCACAGAGATCGGGCGCATCGGAATAAGCTGCGCCGTCCGCCAGCAGACGCGCGACGATCTCGATATCGTCCGCCAAGGTCAGGAACGATGGCTCGACGACCGGCTGTGCCACGAGCTTACCGCTGCATCCCGCAACGGATGCGGCCAGTGCACTTCCCGGCTCAAAGGCCGCAGCTTCGCTCGATATACCCAGCGCACCGAGCGCGGTCCTGATCTGCGCGATCGCTTCGCAATGCAAAGCCTCGGGGGCGGCTTCGTCCACGCCGCCGAGGAGCGCGCTCGCCTGCATTACGGCACGTACCGCAGCGGCGCTGGTGCCGTCGAGCGCAGCCCGTCCAACGAACAGACCACGCAGCAATTCCGTCAGTCGTTCGCCGATCACCGCAGTGATACGGCTCCGCAGCCTCGCGGGCGCCGGCTCGCGCCCTTGCGCGGCTTCCATCGCCGACAGGTACGCAACCTGATGGGCGACCGAGCACAGCGAAAACAGCCGCGGCAGTACCGGGAGCAGCGATGCCGCCGGCTTGCCGGCAAACAGGCGCGTCAGCGGCGGCCGGCTGCGCGGCTTGATGGCAACGTCGGCGATCGTGGCGCCGGCGAGCCACACCGTAATGTCAATTTCGTTTCGGAACGAGAGGCTCATCCGCGCCGCTCCGTCAGGGCGCCCCGCAGGAAGTTGCGCCGATCGATCTGAGGTGTCGGAGGCTCGCGACGGCGAACCGCCTCCTCGCTGTCGGCTGCCAGCATCAGCTCGGCCAGCGCGGCTTCAGCCGTCGCCCGCGCGGCTTCCATGTCTGCGAACTCGGACATCGGCGAGAACAGCGAACAACTCGCGATATTGCCGATCGGAACGACCTTGCTCACGACGAATTCGATCTCGCCCGTTGGAAAATGCATGCGCTGTGTCGCGCCCGCCTGCGCTCCCGCGCTCGCCGGCATCATCACGTTCATGAACCACGGCGTGACCATGATGCCGACGGTCGTGCCGTTGAAGCGATGAAAGCCGACCGCTTCGACGCCGAGCGCATCGTTGTAGATCGGCAGATCCTGCATCGCGCGCGCGCCGATCTCCCGGTAGGCGTCGGCCAGCAGTTCGCCCCACGCCGCGGCGTCGGCGTCATCGACCATGGCCGGCGCGCTTGCGGTCACGATTCGACCGCCATGAATTTGGATTTCGGCGCGTCGCAATTCGGGCAGTGCCACTCCTCCGGTAATGCCGCGAACGGCGTCCCCGGCGCGATCTGCGCGACCTCGTCGCCATCGGCCGGATCGTAGACGGTCCAGCAGATGCCACACTCCAGCCGCGTGACGTCGGCGACGTCCTGGCGCACTCCGAAATTCTCGAAGGCGCTCATCTGAAATACGCCTCGATGATTTCCGTGAGCCGCTCGGCAGAATCCTCGAAATCCTCGTCCGCAGCCAGCGCCACAGTCGGCACGCCGCCGACCTCGAGCGTGTCGAGGATGATGGTGTCCATGGCGTTGAAGAACTGCACCGACCAGACATTGCGGATGCCGGTAGACAGCACCCGGCAGGTGCCGTAGCCGCGCGAGACGAGCTGGATCGGCCCGTTGCCGATCGTCTCCTGCAGGAAGCTCATGTCGATGGGGCTCATCGGCAGCAGCGTGAAATTGATGATCTGCGAGCGCATGCCGGGCCGAAAGGCCTGCGCCCGCTCGCGGATCTCGGCGAGCACCGGCAACACGTTCATGGCGCCTTCCGGCGGCTGGCCGATCTCGAAATCGGCGGAGGTCAGATCGGCGGCCGCGCGCTTCACGATCTCGGGGATCGCGCCGACCTCGAGATATTCGTGATGGCCGTCGGTCTCGATCCGGATCCGCCAGAGGCCGGCAAGCACCGACTCCTGAATCTGCGCAAGCGAGCCGTCCGGCAGCGCGACGACGCCGGCCACCTCGCCCTCACCGAGCACGTCGGCGATGAGCCGGCGCTCGAGATCGTTGAGATTGCCGAGCCGGAATAGCTGCGTCGGCGCATCAGCCTTCTGCCCGGCGATCACATCCGCCACCTTCGACAGCAGCTCCACTGCATTGGGGCAGCTCCTGGCCAGTTCGGCGCTGTCGAGCGTGGCGAGCTTGGCCAGGGCCCCGGCCGCCGTCAGGCTGCCGCTCGCGGCATTGAGACTCTCCTCGCCGATCGGAAACACGCTGATCGGCTGCTCGGCGCCTTCCGGCGCAGTCCAGAAACCGGCTTTCATAGCTCGACACCCTGTCCGCGATGCTGGGGAACGATGGTGGCCGCAACGGCCGCGCTGTGTCCGCGCGGGCGCTCGATCAGCCTGGTGATGCGATCGATGTAGACCGACCAGTCCTGGATCTTGGCGATCAGCCCGAGCGTCTCGCCTTTGGCGACGAGGATCAGCGTCGGCTGCACGCGCACGCCAAATCGCTGGCCGAGCTCGCTCTCGGCCGCGCGCGCGATCACCGCACCGCGCAGCCGTCCCTGGAACGCGTCGATCAGCTCCGGCAGCACCACCGCAACGTCGATGGCCTCTGGGAAACGCTTGGGGTCACCCGCCGACAGCAGCACCGCGACCGCGCCGGCCCCGTCGGCCGCGCCGAGCAATCCATCGACCGTCGCGGCATCGATCTCGGGCAGGCCGCGCCGCGCCAGATCCTGCCTTCCCTCCTGGAATTCCATCAGACCTCCCCCTGACAAGCTTATGATTCTGCTCGGAATAGAGGTTAGCAAGGTACGTGCCAGGATCGAGTATCCATCTTTCCGGTTTTATCTCATTGATCTAGATCAGCTATTTTCTGAGGCGAGTGGCAAGGCAAGTTTCGATGAAAAGATACTTTCCAAATCGGGCCGAGAACTATCTTTGCAGATAGAAAGCCACCTTCCAGCCGTTTTGCGGCTCGCGCAAACCCGGTCCAAGTGCTGCTGTCGTGGCGCTTGAAGGAGAGCGGCTGCTAGAGCGTTTTCGAGCGAAGTGGACACCGGTTCGCGTGAAGAAAACGCGTCAAAACAAGAATCTAGAGCTTCGGTTCTGATT
>NZ_LFJB01000063.1:0-14665 GCF_006658625.1 Bradyrhizobium sp. UNPF46 | reverse complement strand
GACCAATCCAGCCCATCTTGATGTGTCAGCTATGTCTCCGAACACCTGTCAGTGATCTGTCCGGTCTAAACAGAAGGCGGGCAATCCAGTATTCCAGAGACACCAGTGAATGAGCCGAGAAGCCGCGGCGTATTGGATGCCCGCCTGCGCGGGGCATGCAGCGTGCGGGGTGGAGGCAGATCGCAACAACGCGAACCAAATCGCCCCTCACTTCTTCGCGTAGATGTCCTTGTACGTCTCGCGCAGAATGTTCTTCTGCACTTTGCCCATCGTATTTCGCGGCAGTTCGTCGACGACGAAGACGCGCTTGGGCATCTTGAATTTTGCGAGGCGTCCGTCCAGGCCCTTCAGCACGGCTGCTTCGTCGATGCTCGCGCCGGGCTGGCGCACCAGCACCGCCGTGACGCCCTCGCCGAAATCGGCATGCGGCACGCCGATCACGGCGGATTCGATCACGCCCGGCATGGCGTCGATCTCGCTCTCGATTTCCTTCGGGTACACATTGAAGCCGCCGGAGATCACGAGATCCTTGCCGCGGCCGAGGATGTGGACGTAGCCCTTGGTGTCGATCTTGCCGAGGTCGCCGGTGATGAAGAAGCCGTCGTCGCGGAATTCGGACTTGGTCTTCTCCGGCATGCGCCAATAGCCCTTGAAGACGTTCGGCCCCTTGACCTCGATCATGCCGATTTCCTCGCGCGGCAGCTCCTTGCCGGTCTCGGGCTCGGTCACGCGCACGGAAACGCCGGGAAGCGGAAAGCCGACCGCGCCGGGCACGCGCTCGCCGTCATAGGGGTTCGACGTGTTCATGTTGGTCTCGGTCATGCCGTAGCGCTCGAGCACCGCGTGCCCCGTGCGCGCCGACCATTCGCGATGGGTCTCCGCCAGCAGCGGCGCCGAACCCGAGATGAACAGACGCATGTGCTTGGTGGTCTCGTGCGACAGCGCGGAATTCTGCAGAAGCCGCGTGTAGAAGGTCGGCACGCCCATCAGCACGGTGGCGCGCGCCATCAGCTTGATGATCAGGTCCGGATCGAGCTTCGGCAGGAAGATCATCGAGGCCCGGGCGAACAGCGTCACGTTGGTCGCCACGAACAGGCCGTGGGTGTGGTAGATCGGCAGCGCGTGGATCAGCACGTCCTTGTCGGTGAAGCGCCAATAGTCGACGAGCGAGAGCGAGTTCGACGCGAGATTGTCGTGGCTGAGCATCGCGCCCTTGGAGCGGCCGGTGGTGCCCGAAGTGTAGAGGATGGCGGCGAGGTCGTCGTTCGCACGCGGGACGGTTGCAAAATCGGGGCTGGCCTTGTCGGCCGCGTCCGTCAGCGAACCCTTGCCGTCGGGGCCGAGCGTCTCGACCTTGGCCTTCACCTTGGCGGCGATCGGGGCGAGGCCTTCCGCCTTGGCGGGATCGCACACCACCAGCGACGGCTCGGCGTCGCCGATGAAGTAGTCGAGCTCGTTGAGCGTATAGGCGGTGTTGAGCGGCAGATAGACCGCGCCGGCGCGCACCGTGCCGAGATACAGCACGATATTGGCGACGGATTTCTCGACCTGCACCGCGACGCGATCGCCCGGCTTCACGCCGCGGGCGACCAGCACGTTCGCCATCTGCCCGGCCCGCGCGATCAGATCGCCATAGCTGATGCGGGTGCCGTCCTGCATCTCGATCGCAAGGCGCTTGGGATCGTCGAGGCCGTCGAACAGGCGGGAAAACAGGTTGGCGTTGGCTGCTTGGTTCATGCAAGAATTCCTCGACCGCAAGACTGACAAGGCCGGTCAAAACCGAGGGCTGGATTAGCAAAAACCGCCCCGATGAAGCAACGGAGACAGTTTGCATGACCAGAGTTGGGAAACGCGTGGCCTGGGTCACGGGCGGCGGCAGCGGGATCGGGGAGGCCGGGGCGGAGGCGTTGGCGGCCGATGGCTGGACGGTGGTGGTGTCCGGCCGGCGCCAGGCAGCCCTGGACGACGTGGTCGCGAAGATCACCAGGACGGGCGGCGCAGCCGAGGCGATCGCGCTGGACGTCTCCAACGCGGCAGAGGTCCAGAAGGCCGCCGATCAGATCGTCGCCAGGCACGGCCGCATCGACCTCCTCGTCAACAATGCCGGCATCAATGTTCCCAAGCGCAGCTGGAAGGACATGGAGCTGGAGGGGTGGGACAAGCTGGTCCAGGTCAACCTCAACGGCGTGCTCTATTGCATGCGCGCGGTGCTGCCGACGATGCGCCAGCAGCAGGACGGTGCGATCATCAACGTCTCGTCCTGGGCCGGCCGCCACGTCTCGAAGATGCCGGGGCCGGCCTACACCACGACCAAGCATGCGGTGCTGGCGCTGACCCATTCCTTCAACATGGACGAATGCGTCAACGGCCTGCGCGCCTGCTGCCTGATGCCGGGCGAGGTGGCAACGCCGATTCTCAAATTGCGCCCGGTCGTGCCGAGCGAGGAGGAGCAGGCGAAGATGCTGCAATCCGAGGATCTCGGCCGCACCATCGCATTCATCGCAAGCATGCCGGCGCGCGTCTGCATCAACGAGGTGCTGATCAGCCCGACGCACAATCGCGGCTTCATCCAGACGCCGAACAACAGGGATTGAGGCGAGGCGCGCGTGCCACACATTCGGTGTCATCCCCGCGAACGCGGGGATCCATAACCACAGGCAGATATTGTGGGCGCGACTGGTAACTCCGAGTCTTCGCCAAACAACTCCCTGTGGCTATGGGGCCCGGATCCGCGCTGCGCTTGTCCGGGACGACAGCGGAGTGTGTGGCGCGCGCTCGCCGCACGGACACGCCGCCCCGAAGTTTCACCCATCACAAAGAATTTTTCTCCGAAACCGCACCCCAAACCCTCCCGTAGTTCGGTCCAACGACGGCACTGCTGCATCACGCCAAACTGTCGCAGTCGCTGTTGTTGCCCCAACCCAACACCGGCCATGGCCGGCACCAATTCAATCGGGAGACTTCCATGTCCAAGCGCATTGCCTATCTCGCTGCCGCCGCCTTCAGCGCCCTCGCCATCACCGCGACCGTCGTCGCGCCTGTGCGTGCCGAGGAGAAGACCGTCATGGTCGGCGGCGCCGCGATGTTCCCGTCCAAGAACATCGTGCAGAACGCGGTCAACTCGAAGGACCACACCACGCTGGTGGCGGCGGTGAAGGCGGCTGGCCTGGTGCCGACGCTGGAGAGCAAGGGCCCGTTCACGGTGTTCGCGCCGACCAACGCCGCCTTCGGCAAGCTGCCGGCCGGCACCGTCGACAACCTGGTCAAGCCCGAGAACAAGGCGACCCTGACCAAGATCCTCACCTACCACGTCGTGCCCGGCAAGCTCGAGGCCTCCGACCTCACCGACGGCAAGAAGATGAAGACCGCCGAAGGCGAGGAGCTGACGGTCAAGAAGATGGACGGCAAGGTCTGGATCGTCGATGCCAAGGGCGGCACCTCGATGGTGACGATCTCCAACGTCAACCAGTCCAACGGCGTGATCCACGTGGTCGACACCGTCTTGATGCCGGCGTCGTAACACCGCGCGATCCTGTTTCATCCCCGAACAGGATGGTTTCAGACCGCGAGCCGGGGATACCCGGCTCGCTTTTTTGTGACCACAATAGCCTGACGGCATCGATTCCATGGCCGGCGGGGCGTAACGAAAACCGGCGGGCCGGCGTATAATTCCCAACACACGATCCCAGGACGGAACGATCAGGACGGAACCATCATGGCGAGCCTCACAGTCACCGACGAGCAGGTCAGGGCCACCCCGGCCAAAGTGATCCAGCCGGCCTGGGTGCGGGTCATGCACTGGATCAACGCCTTCGCCATGATCCTGATGATCCTGTCGGGCTGGCAGATCTACAACGCCTCGCCGCTGTTCGGCTTCACCTTCCCGCGCGACTACACGCTCGGCGGCTGGCTCGGTGGCGGCCTGCTCTGGCATTTTGCGGCGATGTGGCTGTTGATGGTCAACGGCCTCGCCTATCTCGTCACCGGTTTTGCCACCGGCCGCTTCCGCAAGAAGCTGTTTCCAATCACCCCGTCAGGCGTGCTGCACGACGTCAGGGCTGCCCTGACCTTCAAGCTCGGCCATGACGATCTCACCGTCTACAATTACGTGCAGCGCCTGCTCTATGCCGGCATCATCGTGGTCGGCGTGCTGATCGTGCTCACGGGGCTCGGCATGTGGAAGCCGGTGCAGCTGCATTGGCTGGTCATGCTGTTCGGCGACTACCCGACCGCGCGCTACATCCATTTCTTCTGCATGGCCGCGATCTGCGCGTTTCTCGTCATTCACGTCCTGCTCGCACTCTTGGTGCCGAAGAGCCTGCGCGCGATGATTATCGGCCGTTGATTAGGAGACCCATCATGGCCAAGCGCTCTTTCCTGATCCCAGGCGTCGACAAGCGGCTGCTGATCAAGGACTCCATCAAGACCATGCCCGACGTCACTCGCCGCCGCTTCATCGCGGGCGGTGCCAGTCTCGGCGCTCTGACACTGTTGACCGGCTGCGACGTCGTCGATTCCTCCTCGGCCGAGGAGATGCTGAAGAGCGTCTCGAAGTTCAACGACGCCGTGCAGGCCTTCATCTTCAATCCCGATGCGCTGGCGCCGACCTTCCCCGAGAGCGCGATCACGAAGCCGTTTCCGTTCAACGCCTATTACGATCTCGACGACGCGCCCGACGTCTCGGCTGCGGACTGGAAGCTCGAGGTGCGCGGCCTCGTCGACAACAAGAAATCCTGGACGCTGGACGAGCTCCATAAGCTGCCGCAGGTCACGCAGATCACCCGCCACATCTGCGTCGAGGGCTGGAGCGCGATCGGCAGCTGGACCGGCACGCCGCTGCGCGATTTCCTCAAGTTGATCGGCGCCGACACGCGCGCGAAGTACGTCTGGTTCCAGTGCGCCGACAAGGACGGCTACAATTCGCCTTTGGATATGCGCAGCGCCCTGCATCCGCAGACCCAGATGACGTTCAAATACGCGAACGAGATTTTGCCGCGCGCCTACGGCTTCCCGATGAAGATCCGCGTGCCGACCAAGCTCGGCTTCAAGAACCCGAAATACGTGGTCTCGATGGAAGTCACCAACGACTACAAGGGCGGCTATTGGGAAGACCAGGGGTATAATTCGTTTAGTGGAAGCTGATTGGGGCCGTCATTCCGGGGCTCGCGAAGCGAGAGCCCGGAATCCATCGGGCCGCAGGACTGGTGGATGAATGGATTCCGGGTTCGCGCTATGCGCGCCCCGGAATGACAACCTAGCCCGGCCCCACCTTGCGCTGGCACAACGCTGCCACCGCCCCCAGCGCCAATAACGCCGCCGACACGTTCAGCGCATACGACAGGCTCCCCAGCGCATCCGTGATCGCGCCGACCACGATCGGGCCGAGCGTCTGGCCGACGCCGAACGAGATCGTCATCGCGGCGATTGCGGTCGGCCACACCTGCGGCGGATAGTTGAAGCGCACGAAGGCGGTGGTCGAGCCGACCACGGCGAAGAAGGCGACGCCGAACACGACCGCCGAGACCGCGAGCCATGCCGGCGAATGCCCGAGCATCGGCAGGGCCGCCCCCAACGCGTTGGTGCCGAGGATGATGGCGGTGGCGAGCCCGCCGCGATCGAGCGCGAGCACGCCGCGCCAGGCCCAGGGCGTTACGAAGGCGGACAGGCCGATCAGGCTCCAGAACGCCGCCTGCGCCGCGGCCCCGCCGCCGCCGTCGCGCACATAGGCGATCATGAAGGTCATGTAGGCGATGTAGCCGGCGCCGAAGAGGAAATAGCCGGCCAGGTAAATCAGCACGGGCAGGATCGCAAAGGCGGCGTGGCTGCCTTCGGAGAAGCGCGCGCCGCTCTCGATGCGGATCAGGAACAACGGCACGGTCATGGCGACCGAGAGCAGGGTCATCGCCCACCACACGATCCACCACGAGCCCGGCCCGAAATACTGCAGCGTGAACGGTGCGATCAGTCCCGACGATAAAATGCCGATGCCGGGCCCGGCATAGAACAGGCTGAGCAGGAAATTGGCCCGCTCGGGGCGGGTCTGGGCGATGGTGGCCGCCAGCGCGCCGCCCGCGACGAAGCCGGCCGCGGCGCCAAGACCCAGCACGAGCCGCGCCAGGCTCAGCGCGATGAAATTCCCCGTCAGCGCGCAGGTGGCGAGCGCGGCGACGCAGGCGAGGGTTCCGCCGCGGATGGCCGCGGCCCAGCCGACGCGCTGGATCAGGCGCGAGGCGGCAAGCGCGCCCACGAGATAGCCGACGGCGTTGATGGTGTTCATGAAACCGGCCGCCGAGTAGGACCAGCCGAGGTCCTCCCGCATGTCGGGCAGCACCAGGGCATAGGCAAAGCGGCCGATTCCGAGCCCGACCGTCGCGGCCAGCGACAGGGTCAGGATCAGCCGCGCAGGGTGTGCGTCGGGTGGGGGGCGATCAGGGGCGTGCAAGGGGATACTCCGGCGTCCCGCACTGTGGCAGGCCCCGCCCGCCTTGCACAGCCGCGCCGCGGCAATGGTGTCTTGCCAAGCGCGCAACGCCGCTCTAGCACTCCCGCCGACCGTCATTCCGGGGCGCGGCCCTTTGGCGCGAGCCCGGAATCCATGTCCCTGCTTGCGCTGCGGCCTGATGGATTCCGGGCTCGCTCGCTGTGCTCGCGTCCCGGAATGACGAGAGAGGATTGAGAAGGAAACGACCATGGCGACCCACAAATTGCTGCTGCTTCCCGGCGACGGTATCGGCCCCGAGGTGATGGGCGAGGTGAAGCGGCTGATCGACTGGCTCAATTCGGCCGGGATCGCCAAATTCGAGACCGACACCGGCCTCGTCGGTGGCTCCGCCTATGATGCCCACAAGGTCTCGATCTCCGAGGGCGACATGGCCAAGGCGCTCGCCGCCGACGCCATCATCTTCGGCGCGGTCGGCGGCCCCAAATGGGATGCCGTTCCTTACGAGGTGCGTCCGGAAGCCGGCCTGCTTCGCCTGCGCAAGGATCTCGCTTTGTTCGCCAACCTCCGCCCCGCCGTGTGCTACCCGGCGCTGGCGGACGCTTCGAGCCTGAAGCGCGAGGCGGTCGAAGGCCTCGACATCATGATCGTGCGCGAGCTCACCGGCGGCGTCTATTTCGGCGAGCCCAAGACCATCACCGATCTCGGCAACGGCCAGAAGCGCGCCATCGATACCCAGGTCTACGACACCTATGAGATCGAACGCATCGGCCGCGTCGCCTTCGAGCTTGCCAGGAAGCGCAAGAACAAGGTGACGTCGATGGAGAAGCGCAACGTCATGAAGTCGGGCGTGCTCTGGAACGAGGTCATGACCCAGGTCCACAAGCGTGAATATCCCGACGTCACGCTCGAGCATCAGCTCGCCGATTCCGGCGGCATGATGCTGGTGAAATGGCCGAAGCAGTTCGACGTCATCGTCACCGACAATCTGTTCGGCGACATGCTCTCGGACATCGCGGCGATGCTGACCGGATCGCTCGGCATGCTGCCCTCGGCTTCGCTCGGCGAAGTGGATGTGAAGACCAAGAAGCGCCGCGCGCTGTACGAGCCGGTGCATGGCTCGGCGCCTGATATCGCCGGCAAGGGCCTCGCCAATCCGATCGCGATGATCTCGTCCTTCGGCATGGCGCTGCGCTATTCCTTCGACATGGGCGATCTCGCCGACAAGGTCGACGCCGCCATCGCCGCCGTGCTGGCGAGCGGCCTGCGCACCGCCGACATCAAGTCGGAGGGCACGACGGCCGCTTCGACCACGCAGATGGGCGAAGCGATCCTGAAGGAATTGCAGAAGCTGCACGCGTGAGATGGGATGTCGTAGCCCGGATGGAGCGAAAGCGAAATCCGGGGTTCTCGCCACGTGGATAGACCTTCCCGGATTGCGCTTCGCTCATCCGGGCTACATGCCGGAGCCGCCTCATGGGCACATCCCCCCGCCCCAAGATCGCGGACACCATCATCCATGACACGGTGCGCCAGCGCGAGGCGCAGATCGGGCGGCGCTGCGAAATCCTCGCCAACACCCGCATCGAATATGCCTCGCTCGGCGACTACTCCTATCTCGGCGAGAACTGCGACGTCGCCGACGCCGTGATCGGCAAGTTCACGGCCATCGCCAATTCAGTGCGGATCGGCGCGCCGAACCATCCGATGGGCCGGCCGTCCCAGCATCGTTTCACCTATTGCCCCGAATATTACGAGCCGGGCGCAACGCGTGACCGCGATTTCTTCGCGGACCGTCGCGGCGACCGCGTCATCGTCGGCAATGATGTCTGGATCGGACACGCCGCCATCCTGCTGCCGGGTGTGAGCGTCGGCGACGGCGCGGTGATCGCGGCAGGCGCGGTCGTCAGCCGCGATGTCGAGCCCTACACCATCGTCGGTGGCGTTCCCGCGCGCCCCATCCGCAAGCGCTTCGATGAGGATGTCGCGCAGAGCTTGCGGCGTATCGCCTGGTGGGATTGGCCGGATGCGCTCATCTTCGAGCGCCTCGCCGATTTCCGCTCCGAGGCGATCGAGGAGTTTTGCCGGCGCTACGATCCGGCAGCCAACGCGTGAGGCGGACGCGTCTCGCAAAAACAAAAATGGCCGGGCGTGAGCCCGGCCTTTTGATTCGGATCGCTGCGCCCGCCTCAGTACAGCGGGAAATTCTGCGGATAGCCGCCGATGTCCTGCGGCGGCGAGAGCGGCTGGCGGTCGATCGGGCGATTGAGATTCTCGCGCGCGAAGGACGGATAGCCGACGGCCGGCGGGAAGGCATAGTCGGAGAATTTGCGGTCGCCCGGATTGACCTCGGTGCCGCCGTCGAGCCAGGAGCGCTTGCTGACATAGATGCGGGTGCGGCCCTGCTGGTAGACGGCGTTGGGACCGCTCGGGCCGTAATAGTGGCGGCCGCGCTCGTCGTAGCGCTTGGTCTTGTTGTCGGCCGAGGCCGGCGTCACGAGGGACATGGCAATCACGGCGCCCACAGCAAACAAGGTCGCCAATTTGGCAGAGAATTTCGAGCTCATCACGTCCCCTTCAGGCGGCGCACCGCCAGTCGATTTCACCCCATACTAGCCCGGCCGGGGTGAGCGCAACTAGGTCTATTGGGTCACACCAGCTCGGAATAATCGGGCCCGCCGGCAAAAGTTGCATCAATACCAGCCACTTGAGCTTGATGCGCCTCAAAGCGTCCCGCGCAATTGCGCGTTCGCCGCGCCCAGCAGCCAGTCCGGCGAGCCCGCAAGGTCGCAAGCCCGGCGCTTCAGCTCGGCCCGGGCGAACAGATCGGCGAGCTTCGGCTCGTTGCCCGAGGTCAGCAGCGTCAGCCGGTTCAGCGTGCACGCGACGGCCGCACGCTGGGCGGGCATTGTGTCGCCCTGGCAGGAGAAGCCGGAGATCTGCAAGCCCGGCTCCTCGCTGCGCTTGAGGTAGCCGAGGCAGGCCCGCGCGCCCTCCGTTGCCGCGACCGGCCGGAACAGGGCGACGGGGCCGAATTTGGTCTCGATCAGGCCGGCCTGCTCGAGCGCGCTGGCCGCTTCCAGGCCCATCTGGACGGCGAGGTCCATCGCGGCGGGACGAGCCACGTCGAACTCGCCGCCCTCCCGGTAAATCTCCAGCTCGGCCAGCGGCTTGTCCGCTTCGCCTGCCCAGCGCATGATGTCCCGGCGGCCGCCTTCCGGATGCCGAAGGATGGTGTAAGATGCTGTTTTCTCGGACGAATCGAGCTTGCTGAGGGCGAATGCCGGATGCGAGCGGTCGGCCACGTTCCAGCCGGGCTTCGGCGCCGGCTCGTCGTCGCGCAGATCGGGCAGCTGCCCGAGCGCCGCAAGGCCAAGGATGGCAAACAGGGCGAGCGTCCCCACATAGGCGAACAACCGCGCCAGCGTGCCGACGACCTCGTCGGCGAAGGCTGCCAATGCCAGATGGAGACTGGTCCGGGTCGAGAGTGCGGCCGTGCTGGCCTCAGGCGACTGCATCCACGGCCTTCAGGCGGGGTCCAACGTTGTCTTGCGGCCGGTTCTCGCATAGAAGCGCTGCTCTTCCTGTTTAAGCGTCAGCTTCAGGAACGGGCTTTTTCATCGGAGAGTGAACGATGGGTTACAAAGTCGCAGTCGTCGGCGCGACCGGCAATGTCGGACGGGAAATGCTCAACATCCTGGATGAGCGCAAATTCCCCGCGGACGAGGTCGTGGCCCTGGCGTCACGCCGCAGCGTCGGCGTCGAGGTCTCCTATGGCGACCGCACCCTGAAGGTCAAAGCGCTCGAGCACTACGACTTCTCCGACGTCGACATCTGCCTGATGTCGGCGGGCGGCTCGGTGTCGAAGGAATGGTCGCCGAAGATCGGCGCCGCCGGCGCCGTCGTGATCGACAATTCTTCGGCCTGGCGCATGGACCCGGACGTGCCGCTGATCGTGCCGGAGGTGAATGCGGCCGCGACCGAAGGCTTCAAGAAGAAGAACATCATCGCCAACCCGAACTGTTCGACCGCGCAGCTCGTGGTCGCGCTGAAGCCGCTGCACGACAAGGCGACCATCAAGCGCGTCGTGGTCTCGACCTATCAATCGGTGTCGGGCGCCGGCAAGGACGCGATGGACGAATTGTTCTCGCAGACCAAGGCGGTCTACACCAACAGCGAGATCGTCAATAAGAAGTTTCCCGCGCGCATCGCCTTCAACATCATCCCCCAGATCGACGTCTTCATGGAGGACGGCTACACCAAGGAAGAGTGGAAGATGATGGCGGAGACCAAGAAGATCCTTGATTCCAAGATCAAGCTCACCGCCACCTGCGTGCGCGTGCCTGTGTTCGTCGGCCACTCCGAAGCCGTCAACATCGAGTTCGAAAATCCGATCAGCGCGGATGAAGCGCGCGACATCCTGCGCAAGGCGCCTGGCTGCCTCGTCATCGACAAGCAGGAGCCCGGCGGCTACGCCACGCCGTACGAGGCGGCCGGCGAGGACGCCACCTACATCAGCCGCATCCGCGAGGACGCGACGGTGGAGAACGGTCTCGTGTTGTGGTGCGTGTCCGACAACCTGCGCAAGGGCGCGGCGCTCAACGCGATCCAGATCGCGGAAGTGCTGATCAACCGCAAGCTGATCAGCGCGAAGAAGCAGGCGGCGTAAGCTCAGCTCTCTCCCCTCGTCGTCCCGGACAAGCGCGCCCCAAGCGCGCGAAGATCCGGGACCCATCACCACAGGACGTGGTTTGACGCCAGGCCGGCAACTCCGAGCCTTCGTAAAACGACTGCTGCGGCGTATGGGTCCCGGATCTGCGCTTGCGCTTGTCCGGGACGACGATCTCGTTTGACGCGGCAGTTTACGAAATCGCCTACACCACGCCCCGCGCGTTCCTGAATTCCTTCGCCGCCTTGTCCAGCACGAACAGCGATCCCTCCGCGACGCCGAAATAGGCGCCGTGGGTCTGCATCTGGCCGCTCTCCACGGCCTTCTGCACGAACGGGAACGTCATCAGGTTTTCCAGGCTGCGGAACACCGCGGCCTTCTCGATGCGCTCGACGAACTGCGCCATGCTCTCGTGGTCGCGCTGCTCGACCACTTCGCCCGGCTTGATGAACATCTGCATCCATTTGCCGATGAAGTCGCCGGGCGTCAGCGGCTCGATCTTGTCGACAAAGGCGCGGATGCCGCCGCACTGGGCGTGGCCGAGCACGACGATGTGCTTCACCTTCAGCACCGTCACCGCATATTCCAGCGCGGCGGAGACGCCATGGGCGTTGCCGTCGGGCTGATACACCGGCACCAGATTGGCGATGTTGCGCACCACGAACAATTCGCCCGGCCCGACGTCGAAGATCACCTCGGGCGAGACGCGGCTGTCGCAGCAGCCGATCACCATCACTTCCGGGAACTGCCCTTTCACCGACAGCTCGCGATAGCGGCTCTGCTCGGTCGGCAGCCGCTGGGTGGCGAAGGCCTGGTAGCCTTCCAGCAAATGCTTCGGGAATGTCATCATGGCCTATGCCTAAACATATACCGCAGGGGCGAACAAGCCTTTCGAATAGACAGGCCAGATGCTATCGGCTCCGGTAACGAATTCGCTTGAGGCAGACCAGAAGGAACGCTCGCATGACCCGCCCGCGCCGCAGCCATCTGTTCATGCCCGGTTCCAACCCCCGCGCGCTGGAAAAGGCGCGCAATCTCGCCGCCGACGGCCTGATCCTGGATCTGGAAGATTCCGTCGCCCCCGATGCCAAGGCGGCGGCGCGTGACGGCATTGCCGCCGCGATCGCGGCCAGGGGTTTCGGCAAGCGCGAGATTTTGATTCGGACCAATGGCCTCGATACGCCCTGGTGGGCCGACGACGTCGCCATGGCGGCGAAGGCTTCGCCCGACGGCATCCTGGTTCCAAAAGTTTCAAGTGTCGAAGATCTCGATACGATCGGCTTCCGTCTCACCGAGCTTGGCGCCGCGCCGACGGTGAAGGTCTGGGCCATGATCGAGACCGCGCGCGCCGTGCTGCATGCCGAGGAGCTGGCCGAAGCCGGACGCGATCAATCGCGGCGGCTCTCCGGCTTCGTGTTCGGTCCCAACGACATCTCGCGCGAGACGCGGATCCGCATGTTGCCGGGCCGCGCCGCGATGATCCCGATGATCACGCACTGCATCCTGGCGACGCGTGCCCATGGCCTCGAGATTCTCGACGGCCCCTACAGCGACATCGCCAACCCCGATGGCTTCGCCACCGAATGCGCGCAAGGCCGCGATCTCGGCTTCGACGGCAAGACGCTGATCCACCCCTCGCAGATCGACGCCTGCAACGCGATCTTCACGCCGCCCGAAGAAGAGGTCGCGCGTGCGCGAAAGATCATCGCGGCGTTCGAGCTGCCGGAGAACGCCTCGCGCGGCGCGATCCGCCTGGACGGCGCCATGGTGGAGCGTCTGCACGCCGACATGGCGCGGCGCACGATTGCCATCGCGGACGCGATCGCGGCGATGAGCAAGGGCTGAACGCAACCAGAGCCGCCGGGCCATTCAAGACGAGCGCTGCTCGTCGCCGTGGCTGCTCGCCGCCGCGCACGGGTCCCTTACTGTCTGCGTCTCGCATTCTTCAGCGTCTCGGAGGGCAGCTCGCCGATGGCCTGACGATATTCGGATGCGAAGCGTCCGAGGTTTCGGAAGCCGCATTTGAACGCCACGGCCAGCACGCTGGTCTGCCCATCGGGCCGCCTCAGCAGCTCAGCGGCGTGTTGGAGCCGGACGCGCCGCGCGAACTGGCCCGGTGATCCCCGCCCGGAATCCGAGAACTCCCGGAACACGGTCCGCACGCTCACATTGGCGACCTCGGCGATCTCCTGGAAATCGAGAGGTTCGTCCCAATGGGCCTCGATGTAGGATTCCACGATGTCGACCACGGCGCGGTTGGCGCTCGGCGCCGAGCGCTGCAGGCGATCGGAGAAATTGTGCCGATGCGCCAGAAGAATCCGGAACATCAGCGCCCGCTCGAGTTCGGCGATGGCGATCGGGGAGTAATCCTGCCCGAACCTTTCCAGCTCCTCGGCAAATCTGAAGACGTCGTGGCGCACCTGCGTCATCATCGCCGGATCGGCTTCGCTTGAAATGAAACGCAGATTCATGCCGCTGGCGTCGCCGAGCAGGCTCTTCAGCAAACGCTCCAGTGCATGGGCGTCGATCCTCAGCACCAGCTGGCGATAGCCGGGCGCGAAGTCGAGATCGAGCCGGGCGTCGCCGGAGATGATGGGAGTCCAGGCCTCGATCGGCCGGCTATTGCCGTTGGTCGTGAATCCCGCAGCCCCCTGGATGGAGAAGAACTGGCGGAGGATTTGCGATTCAGGAAAGGACAGCGATGCCGCGCCATCGTAGGCGCAGAACGCAAGGCCGATCGAATTCAGTCGGGCCAAATTGGCCTGGATGCCGAACCCATCACCGTGCCTGCCAAACCGATCGGCGCCGTACGCCGAAAACAGGCGATCGCGCGCAAACTCGCTGTCGCGCGATCGAATCAAAGGATACCGGTCAAGGTACGAGACGGCGCCCAAATCAGAATCCTCAAAGCGCTCAAACCTACTGAGTCGGAATCCGAACGCTACCAATTGGAGATTGCATGGAACAGCCGAGAAAGCTTCACGCATCCCTCGCCAAGAGAACTGGGACAATTTGCCCGTCACTGCGACAAGTTGCCGGGGGCGGTCGCTGCGGATGAAGATCGCGCGCGCTCGCTCGCAGATCAGCCATGTGCGGACGTGCGAGCCGCGCAGGTGCCGTCTCGCGATCGACGTTTTGCCGAATACCGATAGGGAATTTAGCGCGACCTTCGCAGTCCAGGGCCGATGGCGCGGTCAGGGTGGCCGTGTGTCGCTGTCGGGTTAATCGCCCTGGCAAAAAGCGGCCATTGTGTCTGCGATCGGACAAATACTCTGATAATTCGATTCAGATATCCGTTTTGTTCGAACGGACCGCCCGTCGAGCGAAGCTCGAATTGCGCGCGCTCCGCGAAGACAGTGGATGATGAGAGGCCGGTTCGCTCTGTGCAGCGGCCTGAACATCAATTTTGGAGCAAAATGAATGTTTGGTCGCAAGTCCCGGGTTGATGCACAAGCGCGGATCGAGGCGATCGGCCGTTCGCAGGCCATGATCGAATTCAATCTCGATGGCTCGATCATCACGGCCAACCAGAATTTTCTCGACGCCCTCGGCTATCG